>NZ_JAGPYZ010000003.1:0-254468 GCF_024454055.1 Corynebacterium sp. CCUG 70398 | reverse complement strand
CACCGCCTGCACGAGTCATTGGGATACATCACCCCACAAGAGATGGAAGACGCCTACTATCAACAATCACACGCCCAGCCGTTGGGCGTTCAATAAGCGGAACGAAAACCAGGACGCTTCAACTGAGCTGAGCAGGACAACAACCACGCCCAGTAAACGGCATTGCCGGCACGGTTGCTCAGAACCACCCACATGCCAAAACCAACGACTCCAACGATGGCAAGTACGAGGAATATCAGCTCGATTCCGGTACTGCTAATGGGCTGGTTATCGCCCACGACGGAAAAGACATCAAACGTGTTCAAGCCATCTACCACCGGTGCGGACAGCAAGAAAACGAACGCGCCCACACATCCGAGAAGCAGCCATCGCTTGCCGCCGACCTCACGACGCGGGACCCGTTCGAAAGGCCGTTTAATTTCGGCCACCTTGTAGTACCGGCGGTCCCACGCATAGCGGTTTCGCTCGTATAACTGGTTGCCGTTCGGACGGGTGGCCCATTCGCATCCCTTCCACACGCTGCCGAGCATCAGTGTGAGGCTCGCCGTCAGCACGGGCAGCAGGAAGTAACCAATGTGCACCTGGTTGGCTGCCGCAGAAGATGGGTTACTCATCGACTCGGCGAATCGCTGCAATGCGCCGATGCACCAGCATGCAGTGGAAACAGCACACGTCAGTGTCGTTGTGACGATGAGGAAGTAGAACCGAAAATTCGCTGCGACAAGCATCACGAGCAAAATGCCGAGGAGACCCGCCCAGAAGGAGACCGTCTCCGCTAGATTCGCGGCCGCAGGCTCCGACGGCGCACCACCGTAGGTCAAACCCAACCACCCAGAATTACCGACGTAGGGCAATCCCGCAGCAAAGCAGTACATGAACGCTAGGCCCATGGGTGGGTGCAACACCATGTTGCCCATGTACAACATGGTCCACGGCTTCAGCTTGCCCGGAGGCTCCAACCCGTTCGGGGTAATGCGGTACTCCGGATGGGTGTCGGTACCGCCACCGTATGTCGGCTTCTCTAACCTTCTTCGCTGCTCGTTCACGCTGCACTCCGTCCATTCACACTCTGGAAGTGGAATGCTGCGTCAGTATGAAAAGTTCCTGATGCTGCGGTGGTTGTACCGATCCCGGGCGGTGAGCCTATGCTCTGCGTACTGCGTCCCGCCCCTATTTAGTCGTGCGCGTACCCGGTTTGACGGTGGCGCTGGGCTGCCCGCTGGCGGCGGTCGTCGACAATGGAGCCCGCGCCGTCTGTGCGCCGCACGGCCTGCGTCGCCGCATCCGTCTGCAGATCAGCGACGGGGTTGAACTCCGTCTGCTCGCGCCGCTGCTCCTCCAGGCGTTTTTGCTCGGGGGTGCGGCGCATCCAGGCGACCGACAGCACCGGAATAGCCACGATGACCGCGAGGATTGCCACGTAAATACCGGCCCCAGATGTCACCCCCGCGGCGGCTGCCGAGCTGGTCTGGCGCAGCCACAAGCCCAGCAGCGCCCTGACTAACGCGACGCAACCGGCCATCCACGCCAGCAAGGCTAACGACGTGCGCCGCAGGATCACCGTCAACAGCGTGAATACCACCAGGCACAGAAACGACAAGAGAGTGAATAGCCGCTCCGTGACCGCGATCGACATGCCGTCCGCCTCGGTGAACGTGAGCATCTGAAGGCCCGTGGTGTCGCCAGCGAAGGGTAGGAACAGAGACACCACGTAAACAACGATCGCACCGACCAGTAGCCATTGGTGCCAGCCTAGATCGAGGGTGTCAGCGGAGTGCTTCTCCTGCTGGGCGAGTTCGGTCTGCGTCGGGTTGCTCATGATCCTCCTATCCGCAGCTCCCGCATGCCCCGCCCGCGCCGGCCGCGCCAGCTGCAGCGGGCGCAGCTACCGGCGCACCGATCTTCGGCATGCCTAACCCCACCCCGACAGGCGCGGTCGTAGGCACCTGGCCGGCTTCGGAGTTGTCGCCGGCCAGCGTGCGGCGGTGCGCCGTAACGCCCGAATCCGCGATGAGGTAGAAGGGACGGGCATCGGTGATGGTGACGTGGACGATGTCGCCGGGGCGGACGGCGTCGATAAGCGAACCGGCGTCGAAGTGCACCAACCGTCCGTCACGTGCGCGCCCGGACAGCCGCGTGCTCTGCGCGCGGTCCGCCTTCTTCTCGTTCGTCTCCTGGACGAGCAGCTCCTGGGAGGTGCCGATGAGCTTCAGGTTCTCTTCGTAACTGATCCGCTCCTGCAGGGCGAGCAGGCGCTCGAAACGCTCCTGGACGACCTCTTTGGGAACCTGGCCGTCCATTTCCGCGGCGGGCGTGCCGGGGCGCGGCGAGTACTGGAACGTGTACGCAGACGTAAACCGCGCCTTTTCGACGACGTTGAGCGTCGCTTGGAAATCCTCCTCCGTCTCACCCGGGAAACCCACGATGATGTCCGTGGTGATGGACGCGTGCGGCAGCTTCGCGCGGACCTCGTCGAGAATGCCGAGGAACTTCTTCGAACGGTACGATCGGCGCATATCCTTGAGCACCTTGTCGGACCCGGATTGCAAAGGCATGTGCAGCTGCGGGCAGATGTTCGGTGTCTCGGCCATTGCGTCGATGACATCGGAGGTGAATTCCGCCGGGTGCGGGGAGGTGAAGCGCAGCCGCTCCAGGCCCTCGATCTCGCCGCACGCGCGCAGGAGCTTCGAAAACGCCGAGCGGTCGCGCGGCATGTCCGGGTCGACGAAGTTCACGCCGTACGCGTTGACGTTCTGGCCCAGGAGAGTCACCTCGGACACGCCCTGGTCAACGAGCGCCTGCACTTCAGCGAGGATGTCGCCCGGGCGGCGGTCCTGCTCCTTGCCGCGCAACGACGGCACGATGCAGAACGTGCACGTGTTGTTGCACCCTACCGACACCGATACCCAGCCGGCGTAGGAGGACTCTCGCTTTGCGGGCAGCACCGAGGGGAAGACTTCGAGGGATTCGACGACCTCGACTTGCGCCTCCTCCTCAACCCGGGCGCGGTCAAGCAGTGCCGGCAGGGCCGACATGTTGTGCGTGCCAAAGACCGCGTCGACCCAGGGCGCTTTCTCCACCACCGTGTCGCGGTCCTTCTGCGCAAGACAGCCACCGACGGCGATTTGCATGCTCGGGTGGTGCCGCTTCTTGTCGCGCAGCGCACCCAGCGTGCCGTAAAGGCGCTTGTCAGCGTTTTCGCGGACGGCGCAGGTGTTGAAGACGATCAGGTCGGCGTTGTCGTCAGTCGCCGCGACGTATCCAGCGTCTTCCAGCAGGCCAGACAGCCGTTCGGAATCGTGCACGTTCATCTGGCAGCCGAACGTGCGCACCTCGTAGGTGCGGGGGTGCTGGCTGGTTCCGTTTACGGTGCTCGTCGCTAGTGTCACGGTGACACAGTGTATTCCGCGCGCCGAGAGAGTCCTAACCGCGTAACGTTGGTCTCATGCGCTCGATCCACCTTGCTGCCGCGCTCGTTTCGGTTCTCGGAGTCAGTGGACTCAGTGCGTGCGGTTCGCCGGATGATCAGGATCTTCTGTACCAGATCGAATCCGGCCGCGTCGTTGTGGGCTCCGCGTTCACAAATCCAGGTTTGAGCATGATGCGTGACGACGGCTCCCCTGCCGGCCTCGACATCGACATCGCCACCTACGTGATCAACTCGATCGCCGACGACAACGGGTGGGACCACCCCGAGATCGAATGGCGTGAAACCCCGCCCGGCCAACGTGCGTCACTGCTGGACAACGGGTACGTGGACATGGTCGCCTCGAACTATTCCATCGACGCCAAGCGTGCTGAGGAGGTCTCTTTCGCCGGGCCGTACCTGCTGACCCACCAGGCGCTACTCACGGTGGACGGGTCTCACATCACGGGGCTGGAGTCGCTCGACGGCAAGAACCTGTGCTTTGTCACCGGCACGACGGCCGCGAAAACACTGCGTGAGGACATTCCGGGCGTGGTCCTTGCCGAATACGACAGCTACACCGCGTGCCTCGACGCTCTGCGCGCCGGGGAGGTCGACGCCCTGTCCACCGACGCGGCGATTCTCTCCGGGTTCTCCGCGCACGAGCCAGGGGTGTTCCAGCTCGTCCCGTTGGAGCGCGATGGCGCACCGCTTAACGACGAGCACTACGGCCTCGGCCTCCCCCGCGACAATGATGCCAGCGTCTCAGCCGTCAATGAGGCGCTGGCGAAAATGCACGAGGACGGTTCCTTCGACCGTTTCGTCGATGAGCACCTCGCCTCTGATGCCGCAGTGCAGGCCGACACCCCGGGCGATATGTCCTTCCTGAACTAGCACTGCCGACGTCGCCCGGGCTCAGCCCACCTCAGCGATGCGCGCGTCGAGCGTTTCCCGCGCAACGCGCATGGTCAGCTCCGAGTTATACCCACGACGAGCCAGCACGCCGACGACGCGGCGGAGCACCTTGTCGTACTCGGCGCGGTCTTCCGGCGGCACCTTCACCTCGCGGACTTTCTTTTCCGCGACGACCCGCGCTTGGGCTTCCTCATCCTCGGCCGTGATCTGCGCGAGCGCTTCGGCACGCAGCGGCTCGGCAACGCCCTTGTTCCGCAGCTCGAGGTCAAGGGCGCGGGCGGACTTGCCCCGGGCAGTAGCGCGCTGGCGGACCCATTCGTGGGCGAAGGATGCGTCGTCGATAAGCCCGCTCGACTCCAAGGCGTCCAGCACCTCGTCGATGAGGTCCGGCTCGAACTGCGGCTCTGGCCCCGTGCCCACCAGCCGCTCGCGCAGCTCGTGGCGCGAGCGGGAGCGCTGGTCCAACAACCGCAGTGCTTTCTCGCGGATGCGCGAGGTTTCCTTCTCGTGGGCTTCGTCGATAAGCGGGGCGTGTTGGCCCGCCGCATACTCGTCGAGCGCTTCCTGCAGCTTGCGCAGCTTCTCCGGGTCAGGCGCGGGATAGTCCGGCACTACTCTTGAGCGGCGCCGGCGAGCTCGTCGGCTTCATTGTCGTCGAAGTCGATGTTGGGCACCATGTCCACCGGGTCGTCGGACAGCTGGTCCTGACCAGCGAACTCGCCCACCCCGAGCTTCTCGAAGATCTTGCGCTCCAACTCATTCGCCAGCTCCGGATTCTCCTTCAAGAAGACGCGCGCCTTTTCCTTGCCCTGGCCCAGCTGATCGCCCTCGTAGGTGAACCACGAACCGGACTTCTTGATGATCCCGTTGTCCACACCCATGTCGATGATCGACGACTCGCGCGAGATGCCTTCGCCGTACATGATGTCGAACTCGGCGACCTTGAACGGCGGGGAAACCTTGTTCTTCACGATCTTCAGGCGCGTGCGGTTACCGATCGAGTCCTGGCCGTCCTTGAGCGTCTGGATGCGGCGGACATCGCACCGCACGGACGCGTAGAACTTCAGGGCCTTACCACCGGTGGTGGTCTCCGGCGAGCCGAACATGACGCCGATCTTCTCGCGCAGCTGGTTGATGAAGATCGCGGTGGTGCCAGAGTTGTACAGCGCACCGGCCATCTTGCGCAGCGCCTGAGACATCAGGCGGGCCTGAAGGCCGACGTGGCTGTCGCCCATCTCGCCCTCGATTTCAGCCTTCGGGGTCAGGGCGGCGACGGAGTCGATGACGATCATGTCGATCGCGCCGGAACGCACCAGCATGTCCGCAATCTCCAGCGCCTGCTCACCGGTGTCCGGCTGGGAGACCAGCAGGTTGTCGGTGTCCACGCCGAGCTTCTTAGCGTACTCCGGGTCCAGCGCGTGCTCCGCGTCGATGAACGCTGCGATGCCGCCCGCGCGCTGCGCCTCTGCGATCGCGTGCAGCGCCACCGTGGTCTTACCGGACGACTCCGGGCCGTAGATCTCGACGATGCGGCCGCGCGGCCACCCGCCAATGCCCAGCGCCACGTCGACGGCAGTGTTGCCGGAGGAAATCGCCTGGATCGGCGGGCGGTTATCGTCGCCCAGGCGCATAATGGCGCCCTTGCCGAAGTCCTTCTCAATCATGGCCATCGCCGCATCGAGCGCGTTTTGGCGGTCGTTGCCTGTGTTGCTTGCCTTCTTCTTCGTCGCCATCGCGTGGTCAGTCCTTTCGCTAATAACTTTGCTGTCTGTGCTGTTATCTGGGTCGGTTACGGTCTGCATATTTCGTTAGACCGCCGAAGACCCGTTTCCGGTTCCCCGTTGTCAGAAACTCAATCTACTTCGGCAACGGACATTGTTTCGAATATACACGCACGAATGTTCGAAAAGAAAGTTTCCGTCGCGTCACTCCCCTGGCTTATCCACGCCCCACCTGCGCTCTTCCGGCACGTCAAACGCCTCGCACAGCCCCTCCCACACGTAGCGCGGATCGACTCCACTTTCGATCAGCTCCTCCGCCGTCTTACCCACCCCGGGAAAGACGTGGGATGACACGACCCACTGGCCTTTCGCGTCACCGAACTCGTCGTGGATTAGCTGCTGGAATTCCGTCAAGCGCATGCGGCCAAGGATACGCGCACCGCCGTTCGCTTATCGACGGCCATTGCCCAACCCCTTATAAGACTGCCCGGCAACGGAACACGTTCCTTGAGTTTGCTCACTGTAGTGCGCAAACATCCCTTGCCAGCCATGGTGAGGCCCACTTAGCGTGAGGGCGTGAACTTACTTGACTTCCTCACCAGCATCGGGGTGGACGACCTCGCGGGTTTCGACCGCGATGCCTTCCTCGCGGCCGGCCTTGCACCAGCCCGGGTAGCCGAGCTGACCTTGGTGCATGCGGCCTACTACGGGCCAGCACGGTCGTCGTCGTTAGCCGTGGCGCAGCGCGACGCCGCCGACGCCGCCCGGTCGGGCGGGGTGTGCGTCGACATGCTCGCCCAGATCGAACGCTCCATCAAGCACGTCACCTCCGACGTCGAGCGCGCCGGGTTCCGGGCAAAGCTCATCGCTGCGGCTGCCAGCACCGTAACAACGTGTGCGGGGCTGGCGCGCTACGCCAAGGCGATTCTTCCGGCGAAAGAAGTCAACCCGCGCAAGGGCGTGTCATTCGGCGCATCGGTCAAGGGGATGCGCACGGCAGTCATCACCGCCTGCGAGCACGTCATGGCGGCGCTCGAAGCGACGCTGCGCTCGAACATTTCTCGCGATTTGCCGGCCGCGCCGCAGATGGCCGACGCCTTCGAAGAGCTGATGCGCTCAGGCGCAGGAGTCCCCGAGGCGGCACCGCGGCCGACCATCATCGTCCCCGCCCCTGACCTGGCGCAGATTCACGCCGGCAAGGGTGATGACGTCCTCCTAGGCTTGACCGACGGCACCACCATCACTGGCAAGGACTTCCTGGCACAGTACTTCCAGAATCCCGCCTACGGCCTTGAGGCCGCCCTGTTCCACCCAACCGAGGGCCCGCTCAACCATTACCGGGACCTGCGTTTCGCGTCGGAGAAGCAGCGCACCCTGGCCAAAATCACTCAGCCTATCTGCGCGAACCCGGATTGCCGGATGCCCGCCGACCTCTGCCAGGTCCACCACGTCGACCCGTGGAAGAACGGCGGTGTCACCAACATGGACAACTTGGCCATCGTCTGCGAGTACCACAACCGCGTCAACGACGATGACGCCCACATCAGCAGACGCGGCCGCATCGAGATCCGCGCGGGCCGCCCAGTGTACGTCTCGCCGAGGGGCTACCCGCGCACGAACACGAAGCATCCGTACGGAGCGATGGACGCGCTCTTCGGAACCGTGCGGCACGCCGTAGCGAGCTGACGCAGCACGCCGCGCGCGACACCTCTTGAACGGTGTTCAATTGGGTCCGCTATTGTGTTGTCCATGACGACAACGACTGACACCACTGCCCGCGGCAACGGCAGCTCTAGTACCGCGCTCGATATCGCCTACGTCGCAGTCTTCGCCGCCCTGATCGCCGTGCTCGGTTTCTTGGCCATCCCGGTCGGCGCTGCCGGTGTGCCGATTGTCTTGCAGAACGCCGCCACCATCCTCGCCGGCCTCGTCCTCGGTGCCCGTCGGGGGTTCCTTGCCACCGGCCTGTTCCTTCTCGTGGGACTTTTTCTTCCGGTTCTCGCCGGCGGCCGCACCGTCATTCAAGCTTTCGCGGGCGTGACAATCGGATATCTGGTCGGTTACCTCATCGGTGCCTTCATCGCTGGTCTGATCGCCTACCGCTCCCCCTGGGTGAAGAAGGGCGCGACCGTGGCCATATTCATTCTCGCCGGCGTGGTCGCCCTCGCTTTGCAGTACCTCTTCGGTTCGCTGGGCATGATGTGGCGCGCGGACATGAGCTTCGGCGCGGCGATCGCCGCCCAGGGCGCGTTCGTTCTCCCCGATTTGGGCAAGCTCGCCGTCATGATCGCCATCGCGCTTGCTGTCCACGCGGCATTCCCGCAACTGCGCCGCAGCTAGGCGTGCACCGTGCCCACAATCACGTTCGACCGCGCGTGCGTCGCCTACGACGGCTCGGTCATTCTCCAGCCGCTGTCCTTCGAGCTGTCTGAGCAGCGCATCGGCATCATCGGCTCCAACGGTTCAGGCAAGTCGACGTTGGTGCGCATGGTCAACGGTCTCATTGAGCCGACGTCGGGCGCCGTGCTTTACGACGGACTAGCCACCCACTCCCACGGCAAAGACATCCGCCGCCGGGTAGGGTTCATCTTCTCCGATGCCGAAGCCCAGATCGTCATGCCGCGGGTCCGCGACGACATCGCCTTCTCTCTGCGCCGGTTCAAACTGCCCAAACAGGAGGTCAACGCCCGAGTCGACGAGATGCTGGAACGTTTCCAGCTCGGCGACCGCGCCGAAAACTCGCCCCACACCCTCTCCGGCGGCGAAAAGCAGATGCTCGCGCTAGCCGCCGTGCTCGTCATCGAACCGGAGACGATCATTGCGGACGAACCAACCACCCTTCTGGACCTGCGTAACCGGCGCCGGATTATTCAGGAGTTGGAGGGGTTGGACCAGCAGTTGATCGTCGTCACGCATGACCTGGAGATGCTCGACAACTTCGACCGCGTGCTGTGCATCAACGACAGTGAGCTCGTCTACGACGGCCCTCCCGCTGACGCGGTCGCGTTCTACCGCGATTTGATGAAGCGCACGCCATGAGACTGCGAGAACTCCCGCTCGGTGTTTACGTGCCCGGCGACACACTGCTGCACCGCGCGTCCCCAACTGCGAAGTTCCTCGCGCTCGTCGTATTCATCATCCTCGTGGTGTGGCTGCCCACCCAGCCGTGGCATGCTCTGGGTGTGCTTGCTGGCATCTTCGGCTTCTACGCTATTGCCGGCATTCCGGTGGACACAGCATGGCGGCAAGTCGCCCCGGTCCTGCCGGTCATGGCGTTCCTCGGCGCATTCATGTGGTGGCAGAACGGGTGGATGAACATGCTCACCACCTTGGTCGGGCTGATTGCCACCTTCATGGCGGCCACGTTGCTGACCCTGACGACCACCATCGAGGAACTCATGGAGGCCCTCGAGTCGAACATGGCGCCGCTCGCACGCATCGGGGTGCCGGTGGACACGATCAGCCTGGCTATCGCCCTGACCATCCGTCAGATCCCGCTGCTGTTCAACACCGCCAATGAGTCCCTAGACGCGCGAAAAGCCAGGGGCGCGAATACGTCGCTCCTGGCTTTCGGGACTCCGCTGGTGATCCGCAGCGTTCGCCGCGCTCAGCTCACGGGTGAGGCGCTCATGGCGCGAGGAGCCGTCGATTAGCGGCTTCCCCGCAGGGGTTTTTAGTGATCGCCGCGCAGCTCACGCATGCGCTCTGCGACAGCGTCGCTAGACACGTCCGGCGCATCGGTGTTGGACTGGTAGCCGCCCTGAATCTGCGGCTGCTGGCTCGGCGCCTGGTTGGCCTGCGGCAGAGCCTGCTGCTGACCGGACTCGAGAGCGCCACCGCCCATTTCTGCGCGGATCTGCTCGAGACGGGAGTGGCCGGCCATCTGGATGCCTGCCTGCTCTACCTCAGCCATGCGGCCTTGGACGGAGTTCTGTGCCAGTTCAGCCTGGCCGAGTGCGTTGGAGTAGCGGCGCTCGATCTTCTCGCGGACCTGGTCCAGGTTCGGCTGGTTGCCGCCGGTGATGGAGTTCATGGACTGCAGGGACTCGGCGACCTTCTCCTGCATCTTGGCCTGCTCCAGCTGGGACAGAAGCTTGGAACGCTCAGCGACCTGCTGCTGGAGCTGCATGGAGTTGCGCTCGACGGCCTGCTTAGCCTGCTGGGCCTGCTGCAGCGCCTGATCGTGCAGAACCTTGGTGTCCTCCACGCCCTGCTCCGCGGTGACCAGCTGGGCGGCGAAAGCCTCGGCCGCGTTTTCGTACTCGGTGGCCTTCTGCATGTCGCCCTCGGACCGTGCCTTGTCGGACAGCTGCAGCGCCTGCTTGGTGTTCGCCTGCAGCTTCTCGACATCCGCCAGACGGCGGTTGAGCTGCATCTCCAGCTGGCGCTGGTTGCCGATCACGGCAGCTGCCTGCTGGCTCAGGGCCTGGTGCTGGCGCTGGGCTTGGCCAATCGCCTGCTCGATCTGGATCTTCGGGTCTGCGTTCTCCTCGATCTTGTTATCGAAGAGGGCCATGAGGTAGTTCCAGAACTTGGTGAACGGGTTAGCCATGAGTGTTCGAGCCTTTCTGCGGCGATGTCTAAAGAATCTTTAACGCCTACATGGTAGCCGAGTGGTGCCAGCCGTGCGCGGGAGAACGCGGCGACCGGGCAGCGCTTAGACCTCGGCGGCTGCCGGCGGGGTGTGAGCCAGTTCGTCGGCCATCGCCTGCAGCGACAGGTTCGCTGCTGCCTCGAGCAGCAGATCGGACACGGTGGTATCAAGCGCCAGGCACACGGAGGCGAGCAGCTCGGAGGAGACTTCCTTCCGGCCGCGTTCGAGCTCGGAGAGGTAGCCCGGCGACACGCGCGCCTGCGCGGCCAGTTCGCGCAGAGTCACTCCCTTATCTGCACGGAAAGCGCGCAGGGACATGCCGAGCGCCTCACGCAGCAGCGGTTCACGAATGCGTGTCGACGTCGCCGGCTGCTCCACCGGAGCAGCATGTGCGGGCTGGTACTTGAGCGTTGTTGTAGTTGCCATCGTGTTATTCAACGGTTGGTCGGCAGATATTGTTCCCGTCGTGTTCCCGACAGTCTAGCGCCTGCTCACACCCTCGATTTCATAGCGCAGGGCGAACATGGCGGCGAGCACAGCGTTCTCGCGAATCTGTTGACGGTTGCCTGCCACGACCCGCTGCGGGGTCGCGGACCACGGGACGAGCGAGTACCGCACCGCGTTCGGGTAGTCGAGCGCGAGAATGCCGGCGGCTCTCGTCGCTGCGGTACGCCGCGGCCCCGACACCCCGACGTACACCTCTCCCACGGGGTGGTCGTCTTGGCTATCGGGTCCTGCGACTCCGGTCAGCCCAACTCCCCAGTCGGCGCCGCATGCCGTTCTCGCGCCGCGCGCCATGTGGCGTGCCGTGGCCGAGTGGATCGGGCCATGCAGATCGAGCACCTCTTCGGGCACACCCGCAAGAGATTCCTTCAGGTCGGTCGCGTAGGTGACCAGTCCCCCGCGCAACACGTCGGATGATCCCGGCACGGAGGCAATGGTCGCGGTGGCCAGCCCGGCTGTGAGGGATTCGCACAGCGCAAGGGTCTCTTTCCGCCGGCGCAGCGCGTCGATAATGTCGGCTGCGAGTGCCTCCGCGACACGAATCTGGACGCTGCGCTCGACATCGACCTGTTCGATCCGGGGGACTAGGGAGCGGGTCATGCGGAGGCCTTACCTGCTGCGTTGGCCCGCGCGCCATCGACAAGGTATTGCACGCCCGTGACCACGGTGACCGCGACCGCGATGAGCATGACCGCCAGCGTCGGGATGTCCATCCAGCCAGGCAGCGGGCACAGGTACATCGCCACACCGACAGTCTGCAGGACAGTCTTGAGCTTTCCGCCTTTCGACGCCGGAACCACCTTGCCCTGGCGCAACATCCACATCCGCCAGAACGTGATACCCAGCTCACGTACCACGATGACCACCGTGATCCACACCGGCAGGTTGCTGGCAATGTTCAGCGTGACCAGCGCCGTGATCATCAATGCTTTGTCGGCGATCGGGTCGGCGATCTTGCCGAAGTCCGTGATCAGCCCGCGCGAGCGCGCAATGTCGCCGTCGAGCTTGTCGGTGATCATGAGTGCAACGAACACCCCGAACGCCCACCACCACTGCTGGGAAAGCACCAGCCACGCGAAAACGGGCGTGAACAGGATACGCAGCGAGGTCAGAATGTTGGGCAGGTTCCAGTTGGACTGTCTGGGTGCTGGTTCGGTCACACTTCTAACCCTACATCCCTAGACTCGGGGTCCATGAAGTACTACGCAGTGACCTACACCTATGGTGAGCGCTCGCTCATCAGCGCCACCCGCCCACGCCACCGCGACTACATGACCGCCCTGAAGGACGACGGCATCGTGGTCGCGGCCGGGCCGTTCGAGGGCGACGCCCAGTCGCTTATTCTCTTCCGCGTGGCGGACCGGGCGGCTCTCGAGGAGATTCTCGCCGCGGACCCCTACACCGAGGCGGGAGCGCTCGCAGACCGGGAAATCCGCGAGTGGAACCCGGTGATCAACGCGTTCTAGCTCCGCCTGCGACGGTTACGCTTGCTGGCCGCCGCGTGAGACGTCGAGGTGGCCGGTGTCGCGCGATCCAGTGGCGGTGTGGTCGCCCTTGCCGGACGTCGCAGGGTCATCAATCCACTCGAGGTGGTTGCCGTCCGGGTCGACCTTGCGGCGGTTGCCGTGGTCGTCGTAATCGATGTGGAACTGCGGGCCGTTCGGGTCCTTTTCGCCGTTCTTGACCATCTGGCGTTCTTTGATCAGAGAAGCGATGGCGGTAATGGCCAGCACGCCGACAATCACAACGAGCGAGGTGACCGTGCCAATCTCAGGCACTGCAAAGCCTTCGCCGCCGTTGATGAACGGCAGGTTGTTCTCATGCAGGGCGTGGAGCAAAAGCTTGATTCCGATGAATCCCAGCACCACGGCCAGGCCGTACGGCAGGTACACCAGCTTGTCCAGCAAACCGTTGAGCAGGAAGTACAGCTGGCGCAAGCCGAGCAGCGCGAAAGCGTTTGCGGTGAAGACGAGGAACGGTTCGGTGGTGATACCGAAGATGGCCGGGATGGAATCGAAGGCGAACATCACGTCGATGAAGCCGATCGCCAGCAGGGCCACGAACAGCGGGGTGACGGCCTTCTTGCCTGCTTCGGTGACAGACATGAGTTTGTCGCCGTGGTAGGACTGCGTCACCGGGATAGCCTTGCGCAGCGTCTTGACCACCAGCATGTCGTTCGGGTCGGTCTCCGGTTGATCGGTAGCCTCGTCATACACCAGCTTGATCGCCGTGTAGAGCAGGAACGCGGCGAAGATGTAGAACACCCACGACCACGCCGAGATGATCACAGCCCCCAGCAGAATGAAGATCAGGCGGAACACGAGCGCCATGACGATTCCGATGAGCAGCACCTTCTGCTGGTACGCGCGTGGAATCTTGAAGGCGCCCATGATCAGCGCAAAGACGAAGAGGTTATCCACCGACAGCGACAGCTCGGTGATGTAACCGGTGAAGAATTGCACGCCGTGCTCCGCGTCCCACTGCCACCAGGCAATGCCGCCGAAGATCGCCGCCATGGTCATGTAGAACGCAGCCCAACCACCCGATTCCTTCATGGAGGGCTCGTGCGGGGTGCGGACGTGGGAGACGAAGTCAAAGATGAAGAAGCCGAGGATGACTGCCGACGTGACAAGCCAGATCCACAAAGGGACGTGCATGATGTGACCTCCGGTCAAAACGGGTACGGACCGGAGGTCTCCCCCACCTGCGCGTTACGACGGCGGGCCGCCTGGACCGGGCAACGCGCGACCATGCGGCCGCCCGTCGAACCGTGTTGACGATCCGAGGCGCTTTTGGGGTACTCCCCTCCAACAGGAAGCAACCCTACTTGATCGTCGCGGCCGCCACACACCCTGGCCCGCTGCACTGTGGTTTAAACAGCGAACGGGTCATCCTCGGGGTCAAGATTAAGTCGCAGCTCAATCGAGCCCGCAACCTCAGCGATGGCATCAAAGCCGAAACGATGCGCGATGAAGGCGGCCGCCGTATCGATTCCGGCAGTGACTCCCGACGATGTCCACCGATCACGGTCATGAACCCACCGTGCGGAGCGACGCCATTCGATAGCGCTGCCGAACGTGGTCGCCCAGGCGAACGCATTCTTATTGCTCGTTGCAGCGTATCCTTCGAGTAGCCCGGCGGCCGCCAATAGTCCCGAACCGGTGCATACCGACATCAAGATCTGCGAATCGGCGGCCAAAGACTTCAAGTCGGTCAGAAAACTCTCGTCTTTCACGAGCTGGCGGGTACCCAGACCCCCGGGGACGAAGAGGACGTCTCCAGATTTCGCACTGAGTTCCCCGTCTACACCTAGGCGAACCCCTTGGGAGGTTGTAACAGACGCGCCGTCCGCCGACAGCATCTCCACTTCGATGTCGTCGACCTTGGAAAAAACCTCGACAGGTCCGGCGACATCTAGTAGCTCTACATCGTCGAACAGAACGACCGACACCCGCAGACGGGAGCCATCGACTCCCATTTAGAATGCTCCACCGGTCGGATTGTAGGCGGCCTTCACGGTCTGGGGATCGGCGTCGGCGCCGTCGTTCGAAACGGAGTCAGCATCGGAGGAGCTCTCCTCCTGCAGTGCTTGCTCCTCGAGCACCTCCTTGGGCGCGTCTGCTGGATCCGCACCCTTGATCATCCACAAGATGGTGTCCAGCTCTTCCGGCTTGACCAGCACCTCGCGGGCCTTTGAGCCCTCGGACGGGCCGACGACGCCGCGGGTTTCCATTAGGTCCATCAAGCGGCCGGCTTTGGCAAAGCCGATGCGCAGTTTGCGCTGCAGCATGGACGTGGAGCCGAGCTGGGAGGTGACCACAAGCTCGACGGCCTCGAGGAGGTCGTCCATGTCCTTGCCGATCTCCTCGTCAATGTCCTTCTTCTCGGCAGCCTTCTCCTCGGTGACACCCTCGGTGTAATGCGGCTCGCCCTGCTCCTTGACGGCGTCCACAACGGCCTGGATCTCCTCGTCGGACACGAAAGCACCCTGCAGACGCTGCGGTTTGCCAGCGCCCTGCGGGATGAACAGGCCGTCACCCATACCAATGAGCTTCTCGGCGCCGCCCTGATCCAGGATGACGCGGGAGTCCGTCAGAGAAGACGTGGCAAATGCGAGGCGCGACGGCACGTTCGTCTTGATCAGGCCGGTGACAACGTCGACAGACGGACGCTGCGTGGCCAGCACCAGGTGGATGCCCGCCGCGCGCGCCTTCTGGGTGATGCGGACAATGGAATCCTCGATCTCCTTCGGCGCGGTCATCATGAGGTCGGCCAGCTCGTCAACGACGCAGATGATGAGCGGGTACGGACGCATTTCACGCTCGGACCCCGGAGGCGCCTGTAGCTCGCCGGAGCGGACCTTCTTGTTGAAGTCCTTGATGTGGCGCACGCGCGCGGACTTCATGTCCATGTAGCGCTGCTCCATCTCCTCCACGAGCCACTGCAGGGCGGCCGCGGCCTTCTTCGGCTGCGTGATGATCGGGGTGATCAGGTGCGGGATGCCTTCGTACGGGGTGAGCTCGACCATCTTCGGGTCAACGAGGATCAGGCGCACCTCTTCCGGCGTTGCGCGCGTCAGCAGTGACACCAGCATCGAGTTCACAAACGCCGACTTACCGGAACCGGTCGAACCCGCCACCAGCAGGTGCGGCATCTTCTGCACCGACGCGGACACGAAATCGCCTTCGATGTTCTTTCCCAGGCCGATGAGCATCGGGTCATGGTCGCCACGCACATTCGGCGCTTCGAGCACGTCGCGCAGGCGGACCATCTCACGGTCGGCGTTGGGGACCTCAATACCCACAGCAGATTTGCCGGGGATCGGGGTGAGCAGACGGACGTTGTCGGTTGCCACGGCGTACGCCAGGTTGGACTGCAAGTTGGTGATCTTGGAGACCTTCACACCGGGGCCGAGCTCGACCTCATAACGCGTGACTGTCGGACCACGCGAGAACCCGGTCACGCGGGCGTCGACATTGAACTCCTCGAAGACATCGGTGATCGCCTCGATCATCCGGTCATTGGCCTCAGTGCGTGTCTTCGGCGCTTGGCCAGCCACGAGCAAGCTTGTCGACGGCACCGTGTAATCCGTCTGCGACCACGTCTCCGGCTCACGCGCCTGAGGTTGGTCAGCGGCGTCACCCTTGTCGGCCTGGCCGGACTTCGCCTTCTCCTTCTCCGAGTTCGGAGTAGATGCGGGCACAGCCGATGCGTCAATGCCGGAGCGAGCGATGATCGCCTGGCGCATCTGCTCACGCGACTGCGCGACAGGGTCTGCAGAGTCAGCAGCGTCAGCGGTGTCCGTTGCGTGGGTGTCGGCACCGTCAATGTCAGTGCCGTCGATGTCGTCGTCCACGGTGGTCGGTGCGACAGCGACCTTCTTGCGGGTCGAACGCTTCTTCCGCGGTGGTTCTGCCTGCGGGTCCAGCACTTGGGTGCGGTTAGCGCCACCGCCACGGTCGACCTGGTCGTAGTCGTCGTAGTCGTCGTAGTTGCTGTCGGTGGGGACGTCGAAAAGCGTGGGCTCTACGCGAGCGCTGGACCCGCGCGGGCGGCGTGAGCGACCCTCGGCGATGTTATCGAGGTCGTCTTCGACATGGCCGTACATGTCATCGTCGGCGAGGTCGTCCTCCGGGTCGGGCGTGCGCGCATTGTCAGCGATGCTGCGGAACAGTGCGCGGATGTAGTCGAAGGATTCACGCACGGTAATACCCGTAGCCAACAGCGCAGCGTAGACGATGACGAGAATCAGCAGCGGCACAGCGACGTACGGGCTAAAGCCTGCGCTGAGCGGGCCACCGACGAAAGCGCCGATCGCACCCCCGGCGACGCGTCGGCCTTCCCATGTTTCGGGCGTTCCGGCGAAGATGTGGATCAGACCGAGCATGCAGATGCCGATGATGGTCAGACCCAAACCGCTGTGCGCGCGCTCGGACGCGTTCGACCCCAGGCGGAGCATGATCGCGATGGCAACGCAGACGAGGATCACGGGCAGCACGAGAGCGCCGGCACCAATGACCCAGTGGGTCCCGTTCGCAATGGCCGCCCCGACCGGGCCGGCAATATCCAACCACACCGAAGCGCCAAGGATCGCCGCTAGGCCGATGAGCACAAGGCCGATCGCGTCAACGCGTCGGCCGTTGAGCCCCACAGCGTCGTCGGCATAATCAGCGTCAGCAGAACGGGAATCAGCTGCGGGTTCCGTTGCGGGAGAAGTGTCGCGCGTCGTCCGCTTGCGCCGTGTCGACTTCGGGGTGGTCTCGTCGGCGTATGCCTCTTCAGGGGTCAAGGTGCGGGATCCGCGGCCGGTGGTGGGCTGAGAGTCGTCAAGCAAGTTCTCGTCGCGGCGCTTACGGCCGCGCCCGCCGCTGGCTCCCCCACCGACGGTGCGGAATGAGCTGGTGGCCTCGCGAGCGGCGTTGCCCAGCCCGCGCCCGACGGCGCCGACAGCAGAGCCGACACGCTCGTTGGCGGTGTCGGCTGCGCGTGTGGAGCCGGTGGAATCGGACGTAGAGCGGCCGCGGTACGGGCGAGTTCCGCCGGTGTTGCGCGCGCCGCCGCGGCGCTGGGTACTGGTGACAGACATGGTCACCATGTTAATGGCCAGCACACCTCAAGTCACATACGCCACACCGGTTTCAGCGGTTCAATGGTGGAGAATGAGCGTCAAGTCTAAAGACTAGAACTGGCGCTTGACTTCCTGGATGTCCGCCTCGTTGCCCTCGATTTCGACTTGGACGGCGTCGCGGCCGGTGACCCAGAGCAGCAACTCGCCCGGCTCGCCTTTCACGCGCACGACGCGGTCGCCTTGCTCAGCGACACCGCGCTTGCCGCCGAGCGTGACGGGAGGGTGGTTCGGCGGGGTGAGCACCACCGGCACGTCAGAGGACGTCAAGGCCATCTTCCCCATCATCTTGGCTGCGCCCATCAGCTTCGTCTCGACAGCGCGAGAGAACTCGCGTGGTTCTACGGTGCCGGAACCGCGACGCACGTCCTCATGGTGGATGAAGTTCTCGGAGACGTTCATGAAGCTGTCCAGAGGCTTGATGTGCAGCGGTGGTCCCGCCGCCCACTCGTTGACCAAGTGCTCATACGACTCTTGCTGCTTGGCTTTCTCCTGCGCAGATCGAGTCAAGTCTTTGAGGGCCGATACGACGTACCCACCCGCGAGGTGCGTGCGGTGCTCGCGGATGAACAGGTGGGCTGCTAGGTCATAGGTAGTCCAGCCCTCGCACAAAGTCGGGGCATCGGGGCCGACCTCGAGCATGAGTTCGGCGAGCTTCTCGCGTTCTTTTTGCTGAAACGACATGAGCCCCAGCCTAGCGCGGCTGGGGCGAGCGAGGCTGTGCGCATTTAGCGCCCAGATGACAAGGAAACGCCCTGCCGTTACTACGGCAGGGCGCGTCGATAAGCAATGCTCGTCTACAGCGACTCGCGGGACTCCGCGATCTCCTCGGGCGACGCCGGGGTGATGTCGTCGGTGTTCATCGGCACCACGGTCGGCAGAATGACTGGCTCGCGCTTGTACTTCTGCTCGATGGTGCGGGAAATGCGCCGGCGCAGCTGCTGCACCATGCGGTACGGGTCATTCTCACCCTCGGCAGCCAGGTCAGACATGGTGGTCTCCACCAGCTCCTGGATGACCGGGACGACACCACGATCATCGTCGATGAGACCTGTGGTAGACACCTTCGGCTTCTCGATGAGGCTGCCTGTGCGGTCGTCGATCAGACAGGTAATGGAGATGACACCGCCGGATGCCAGTGAAGTGCGGTCCGCCAGAACATCCGGGTCGACATCGCCCATCGTGGTGCCATCGACGTAGAGGTGACCAACCTGGTACTGGCCAGCGACCGTGATCTTGCCGTCGACCATGTCCACGACCACACCGTTCTGCGCCAGAACAGTGTTCTCTGGCTTCACGCCAGTCGCAATTGCCAGCTCCTTGTTGGCACGCAGGTGACGCCACTCACCGTGGACCGGCATGGCGTTGCGCGGGCGAGCAATGTTGTAGAGGAACAGCAGCTCGCCGGCGTAACCGTGACCGGACGCGTGGACGTGGGCGTCCTCGTTGGTCACCACCGTCGCACCGATCTGGGCGAGGTTGTTGATCACGGCGAAGACCGCTTCCTCGTTGCCCGGAATGAGCGAGGAGGACAGGATGATCAGGTCGCCGTCACGTACCGTGATCTGGCGGTGTTCGCGGCGCGACATGCGCGACAGTGCCGCCATCGGCTCACCCTGCGTACCGGTGGTGATGAGCATGACGCGGTGCGGGGCCATCTTCGCGGCCTCTTCGATCGGGATGATCGTGCCGCGCGGAGCCTTGAGCATGCTCATCTTCTCCGCGATCTCCATGTTGCGGATCATGGAGCGGCCGTTGAAGGCGACCTTGCGGCCCGACGCCACCGCAGCGTTGATCGCCATTTGCACGCGGGACACGTTCGAGGCGAAGGATGCGAGGACGACGCGCTGCTTCGCGCCCTGGACAAGGCGGATCAGTGTCTCCTCGATGCCGGCCTCCGAACTGGAGATGCCCGGAATGGTGGCGTTCGTGGAGTCGCAGAGGAACAGGTCGATGCCCTCGTCGCCGTAGCGGGCCAGCGCGGGCAGGTCCGTCGGCTTGTTGTCGTACGGGGTCATGTCCAGCTTGATGTCACCGGTCATGCATACGGTGCCGGCACCGGTCTTGATCACCACACCGAGGCAGTCCGGAATCGAGTGGCCCACGCGCCAGAAGCGCAGGTTGAACGGGCCTGCTGTGATCTCCGACTTCTCGTTGACCTCGTGCAGCTTCGGCTTCTGGCGGTGTTCGCGGGTCTTGGCCGCGATGAGCGCGTTGGTGAAGCGCGCGGAGTAAATCGGGATGTCCGGGCGCAGCTTGAGCAGCCACGGAATCGCGCCGATGTGGTCCTCGTGCCCGTGCGTGACCACGAGCGCCTCAACCTTATCCAGCTTGTTCTCGATCGGACCGAAGTCCGGCAGGATGAGATCCACACCCGGCTCGTCCGAAGACGGGAAGAGCACACCGCAGTCCACAATGAGCAGGCGGCCGTTGTACTCGAACACGGTCATGTTGCGGCCGATCTCAGAGATGCCGCCGAGCGCGTAAATACGCAGCGCACCGTTTGCCGGCTTCTGCGGGGCGGGCAGACGCTTCGTCAGGTCCGCACCCTGCATCGACTTCATTGGGTTACGGCGGTTGTCACCGCGGCCTCCCCCACGGCCGCCACGTCCGCGTCCACGGCCACGGTTGTTGCCACCGCCGCCATTTCCGCCGTTGCCACCGTTTCCGCCGCGGTTGTTGCCAGAGCGGTTACCGCCGTTGTTCGAACCGCCACCGTTGCCGCCGTTGTCGTTCTTGCCGTTGCCGCCGCCGTTATTGTTGGAGCCCTGGTTATCCCGGCCCCCACGGTCGTTGCCGGCATCGGCATTGTTGTCGGCGGGCGGGGTGTCCGGGGTCTGGAACACCGGTTGCTGGTCGCCGGCCTCTGGGGGGCCCGCCTTGCGGGACACCTTGCGGGAGCGGTTACGGGATTCATTCATATTTAAAGGACTCCAGCCTTTTCCATGTCACGTCGCAGCGCCTCCAGCTGCTTCTCGTCGGGTGCGACGATGGGCAGACGGGGGTCTCCGACCTCGATGCCCTGCAAGCGCAGGGCTGTCTTTGCAAATGTCACTCCACCAAGCACGGCCTGCTGTCCAGCGAGCACGCACATGGTGTTGGCGTTGATTTCCCGGGCTCGGGCGAGGTCGCCTTCCTCGAAGCTTGTCACCATTTCTCTCATCAACCCTGGTGCGGCGTGCGCAATCACGGAGATCACACCGATCGCGCCGAGGGAGAACCACGGCAGGTTGAGAACGTCGTCGCCAGAGTACCAGTCCAGCCCCGTGTCATTGATAATCGCGGTGGCCTCCAGCATGTCGCCCTTCGCATCCTTCACGGCTTTGACGGTAGGCAGTTCCGCCAACGCGCGGATGGTGTCGCCGGCGATGGGGATCGCGGAGCGGCCGGGAATGTCGTAGAGGCAGATCGGCAGTTCCGTCGCCTCCGCCACAGCGCTGAAGTGAGCGAGAAGTCCCGCTTGAGACGGCTTGGAGTAGTACGGGGTGACAACCAGCAGGGAGTCTGCGCCGGCGTCGCGGGAGGCCCGCGACAGCTCGATCGAGGAGCGGGTGTCGTTCGTGCCCGAGCCGGCCATGATCTTGACGCGGTCGCCGAGCTCCTCGCGCACCGCTGTGATCAACTGGAGCTTCTCATCGGCGGACGTGGTCGGCGATTCTCCGGTCGTGCCACCCAAGATCAGCAGGTCGACCCCGTTGTCTACGAGGTGGGCCGCCAACCTCCGGCCTGTCTCGAGATCCAGGTCACCGTTGCTGTCGAACGGGGTGGCCATGGCGACGCCGACGGTTCCTAATTCATTCTTAGTAATGCCCATAGCTCAACAGGTTACTATCCGGCGTACGGGCTGGTGGCCATGACGGAACCGTCGGCAAGCGTGCTGATGAGGAAGTCGTCGAAAAGCGCTGGTGCTTGCTTTTTAAGAATCTCTAAGCACGCGATGGCGAGCGCGCGGATTTCCACGTCAGCGTGTTCACTGGCGCGCGCCGCAATGAAGCCGCGCCAGGCGCGGTAGTTGCCGGTGACCACGAAGCGCGTCTCAGTGGCGTTCGGCAGGATCGCGCGCGCGGCCTGGCGGGCCTTCTTCTTGCGCAGCAGCGCGTTCGGCTCGTCCTCAGTGTTCTCCTCCAGCGCGCCCAAAAGCTCCTCGTAGACGAAGCGCGATTCCTCGACAGCGGCGAGGAAGATGCGTTTGAGGTCCGCGTCGTCCGCGATCGCGTCCGGGATGACCACATCTGCTTCAGCGGCAGGCACAAAGCGCTGGCTCAACTGCGAAAACGACAGGTGGCGGTGGCGCAGCAACTCGTTGCCTGCAGAACGCGACAGCCCGCGGATGTACAGCGTCGCGGTGGCGTGCTCGAGCAACGCGTCGTGCCCGACTTCGAGGATGTGTCGCAGGTACGCGTCGTTGGCAGCGGTGTGCGGGTTGGGCTTGTCGAAGGTCTCGTAACACGCCCGGCCCGCGAACTCCACGAGTGCTTCGGCATCCGTGGCCTGCCCATCCTGCTCCCACGCGACATCCGCTGGCGCCGCAAACGAAGTTGCGGCGATCAGTTGGACATCGAGATTCCTGCTTTGCGTCATTACAGCCCCAGGTAGGAGTCCAGGCCGATCGTCAGTCCCGCGTGCTTATCGACGTTCCGAACACCCGTCAGTACACCCGGCACGAACGAGTCACGCCCATAGGAATCCTGGCGGATGGTCAGGGACTGGTCGGTGGTGCCGAAGATGATTTCCTCGTGGGCGACCATGCCCTGCATGCGCACGGCGTGCACGTGGACACCGTCGACATCGGCACCGCGTGAACCGTCGAGAGCCTGCTCTGTCGCATCAGGCATGGCGCCCATGCCGGCGTCCTTGCGGGCCTGCGCAATGCCCTGGGCGGTCTTCACCGCCGTGCCCGACGGAGCGTCAAGCTTGTTCGGGTGGTGGTACTCCACGACCTCTGCAGAGTCGAAGAACGGAGCTGCTTGGCGGGCGAACGCCATGGCCAGCACAGCGGAGATAGCGAAGTTCGGCGCGATGAGTACACCGACGCCCTGGTTGGCCTCGAGCCAGGAACGCACCTGGCCGTAACGCTCCTCGTCGAAACCAGTCGTGCCCACCACGGCGTGAATGCCGTTATTGATGCAGAACTCCAGGTTGTCCATGACCACGCCCGGGGTGGTGAAGTCCACCACGACCTCAGCACCGTTGTCGGTGAGGAGATCCAAAGAATCGCCTGCGTCAACCTCTGCGACCAGTTCCAAGTCCTCAGCGGCGTTCACACCCGCCACGACTGCCGAGCCCACGCGGCCCTTCGCTCCGAGAACTCCCACCTTGATAGTCATGCGTTGCCCTTTCTGTCGCACTTTGCTTCGTCTGTTTTCTCTGGACCACCTTAGCGCGGCATCGCTGGCCGCCGTTCGCCACCGTTGCGTGCTGTCCCCGGCCCGTCGCAACCGCTCCGGAGTCCGCACCCAGCTAGGCTGTCACATATGAAACACACACCACAGAAGAAGACACATGCCTCAGCGGCTGTCGCTGTCCTCGCGGCGGCTGGTCTTGCTCTTTCTGCCTGCGACACCGGCGAGACCGTTCCAGAACCCCAGATGAGCACCTCCACAAACCCTGATGCCGACGCTGCCGATAAGGACGCGGAGAACTCTGCGACGAAGCCGACAGGAACGGAAGATGGCCAGCAGAACACACTGGGGGCCGCAGACATGCAACCCGGCGCTGACGGCGACTTCAGCACTGAATCCACAGAGCAGTTCGACGGCGACCCTGCGGAACTGCGCACGACCGATATCCGCGTGGGTAGCCACGAGAATTACGACCGCCTTGTCTTCGAGTTCGAAGGAACCGGTCAACCTAGGTTCCACGCTGGATACACGGATGATCCGCGCCAGCATACGTCGGGCAATCCGGTCGAGGTGCCCGGCGATGCGCACTTCGAATTGCTCATCCACGGCACCTCGCTGGATATGACCCCGGACCACAAGTACGCGGGCAAGACCAACCTGGGTTTGGCTAGCGGTGCGGTCGTAGATGTCGTGAACCAAGGCACGTTCGAGGGCGCATCCCAGTACTTCGTGGGCCTGAAGGACACCCGCCCGTACAAGGTGAGCATCCTGGAGAACCCAACGCGCCTAGTCGTCGACTTCGAGAAATAGAAAAACGCCCCGTGGGGCGCTTCTCCGCGATTCCCTCCGACCCGGTTATCAGCCGGATCGGAGGGACTTTGTTTTCGGCTTAGTTCTCGTCTTCGTCCTCAGAGACCGGGACCAACGAGATCTTGCCGCGGTTGTCGATGTCCGCGATCTCCACCTCGATCTTGTCGCCGACGTTGACCACATCCTCGACGTTCTCAATGCGCTTATCGCCGCCGAGCTTGGAGATGTGCACCAGGCCGTCGCGGCCCGGGGTGAGCGAGACGAACGCGCCGAACGCGACCGTCTTGACCACGGTGCCCAAGTAGCGCTCCCCCACCTTCGGCTGCTGCGGGTTGGCGATCGAGTTGATCTGCTCGATCGCAGCGTCAGCAGCCTCACCGGTAGCGGCGGACACGTAGATCGTGCCGTCGTCTTCGATTGAGACGTCAGCGCCGGTGTCCTCGGTGATCTGGTTGATGGTCTTGCCCTTCGGGCCGATGACCTCACCGATCTTGGAGACGGGGACGCGCACAGTGGTGATCTTCGGGGCAAGCGCGCTCATCTCATCCGGCCCCTCGATGACCTCAGCCATGGTGTCCAGGATGGTCTCGCGGGCTTCCTTCGCCTGCTCCAGAGCGCTGGCCAAAACGTCGGACGGGATACCGTCGAGCTTGGTGTCCAGCTGCAAGGCGGTGATGAACTCGGACGTACCAGCGACCTTGAAGTCCATGTCGCCGAACGCGTCCTCAGCACCGAGGATATCGGTCAGTGCCACGTACTTGGTCTCACCGTCGACCTCACCAGAAACAAGGCCCATGGCGATGCCGGCCACCGGAGCAGCCAGCGGCACACCAGCGTTGTACAGCGACAGCGTGGAGGCACAAACAGAACCCATGGAGGTCGATCCATTAGAGCCGAGAGCCTCCGACACTTGGCGGATCGTGTACGGGAAGTCCTCCTTCGACGGAATGACCGGAATCAGGGCGCGCTCGGCGAGAGCACCGTGGCCGATCTCGCGGCGCTTCGGAGAGCCAACCCGGCCAGTCTCACCGGTGGAGTACGGCGGGAAGTTGTAGTGGTGGATGTAGTGCTTGGACGTCTCCGGGTGGAGGGAGTCCAGCTGCTGCTCCATCTTCAGCATGTCCAGGGTGGTCACACCGAGGATCTGGGTCTCGCCGCGCTCGAACAGGGAGGAGCCGTGCGCACGCGGGATGAGCTCGACCTCGACCTCGAGGTCGCGGATGTCGGTGACACCGCGGCCGTCAATACGGAAGCCCTCGGAAAGGATCTTGTCGCGGACGATCTGCTTCATCACCGCGTTGTATGCGGCGCGAATTTCCTTGCTTGCATCCTCGCCAGCGAAAGTCTCGAGCAGATCTGCCTCGATCTCTTCCATGTACTCGTTGGTCGCGTCATCGCGCTCGTGCTTGCCCGGGATGGTCAACAGCTTGGACAGCTTCTTGGACGCCTTCTTCTCCACAGCGTCGAAGACCTCGTCGGAGTACGGCGGGAACAGCGGGAAGTCCTGGGTTTCCTTCGCGGACTTGTCTGCCAAAGCGTTCTGTGCCTCGCACAGAGTCTGGATGAAGGGCTTAGCAGCCTCCAGGCCCTCGGCGACGGTGCGCTCGGTGGGGGCGGGAGCGCCACCGTCGATAAGCTTCACGGCGTTAGCGCCCGCACCTGCCTCGACCATCATGATCGCGACATCCTGGACCTTCTTCCGGCCCTTCTTCTTTTCCACAATGCGGCCGGCAACGACCATCTCAAACACAGCGGCTTCGTGCTGCTCGTGGTTCGGGAACGCGACCCACTGGCCCTCCGGGTGCTGGTCATCGGCGATGAGCGCCATGCGCACACCACCGACAGCACCCGAGACCGGCAGGCCGGACAGCTGCGTGGCGGCGGATGCACCGTTGATGGCAACGACGTCGTAGTACTCCTCCGGGTTCCAGCTCATGACCGTGACCACAACCTGCACCTCGTTGCGCAGACCCTTCACAAACGTCGGGCGCAGTGGACGGTCGATCAGGCGGCAGGCCAGAATAGCCTCGGTGGAGGGACGGCCCTCGCGGCGGAAGAACGAACCCGGAATCTTGCCCGCGGCGTACATGCGCTCTTCCACGTCGACGGTCAGCGGGAAGAAGTCAAAACCCTCGCGCGGCTGGTTGGATGCGGTCACAGTGGACAGCAGCATCGTGTCATCGTCGAGGTAGGTCGTCACCGACCCGCCAGCCTGGCGTGCCAGCTGGCCCGTCTCGAAACGAATGGTGCGCTCACCGAAGTCACCGTTGTCCAGAACAGCGACGGATTCGGTGATCCCGAACTCCTCGTCGACATTGACCTCAACAGCGTTGTCCGGGGTGTGCTTGTTCTTGCTCAAAAGATCCCTTTCTGGGGGGTTGATTCGGCGATCATCGGTGCCGCCGCATGTTTGACTTGCAACACCCCGGCATACTACCAGGTGGGCATGAAAAATGCCCAGTTCAGAAGAACTGGGCACGAGGCGCTGTGCGCTTCAGCGCGTGGGCTTAGCGGCGCAGCCCCAGGCGAGCGATGAGGTCACGGTAACGCTCAACATTGTTCTCGCGCAGGTACTTCAGCAGACCGCGGCGGCGACCGACGAGCAGCAGCAGGCCACGACGGGAGTGGTGGTCGTGCTTGTGGGTCTTCAGGTGCTCGGTCAGGTTGTTGATGCGCTCGGTCAGCAGTGCGACCTGAGCCTCCGGGGAGCCGGTGTCGGTCTCGTGGACGCCGTACTCCTTGAGGATTTCAGCCTTCTTCTCAGTGGAAAGAGCCATGAGTGTTTCTCCTTGTTTGTTTCAGTCCGCAATCTTCGGATCTGGCCGTGGGAAGGACTGCTGCGGACCACAGTCGTTGGTTTCACGGCCGAATGAGCATGTTAACGCACGTGCCGTGCGAGATCCTAATCGCCACTGCGTGAGGAGTTCGCGGCGAGCGCGGTGATGCGCCGCATGAACTCATCCAAGAAGCGCTGCTTATCGACGCCGACAGCAACCCGCGCCGTCTTCTCCTCGTCGTTGAGCCGGGTCTCGTCGCCGATTGTGCGGCCGCGGGTCTCCCCTTCTGTGTCGACCTTGAGGTTGATGTCGATGGTGGTCACCAGCGACGGGTCGATCGCCACACCGACAGCCAGCGGGTCGTGCAGGCCGCAGCCACCCAGGTGCGGGGCCGTGGTGTCGTAGGCCTTGATGTAGTAGTTCGTGGCAGCGGCTAAGAAGTCTCCGCCCGGGGTGCCCAGTGCTTCCCACTTCGCAGTCTCGTCGTAGGTGAGCAACGTCTGCAGGGTGACGTCGAGGCCGATCATAGTGACGTCCTTAGCCCGGCGGAAGAGCAGATCAGTAGCTTCGGGGTCCTGGTTGACGTTCGCCTCGGCCCACGGTGCCACGTTGCCAGGGACGGTCAGCGCACCGCCCATCATGACAATGTGGGCCTTCTTAGCGAAGGAATCGCTAGCCTCGATCGCAGCGGCAATCGTCGTCGACGGGCCAGTCGGGACAATGACCAAGTCGTCTCCGTACTGTTCCACCGACTCCACGAGGAAGTCCACCGCGGACTTTTCCTCCACCGAGCGAGTCGGCTCCGGCAACTGCGCCTCTCCAACGCCGTTGACTCCGTGGATGAACTCGGAGATCTCCAGCACCTCAAAGGAGTCCTTCACTCGTGCGTGGTCCGGTCCCGCGAAGACCGGCACGTCGGTGCGGCCGAACAACTCGAGGATGGCCAGGGAGTTGCGCACACCGGTGTCCACCAGCACGTTGCCGTAGGTGCCGGTCACACCGATGAGGTCGACTTCCTCGGAACCGAGGGCGTACGCCAAGGCGAGCGCGTCGTCGATGCCGGTGTCCAGATCCAGAATCATCTTTTTGCTCATGGGACACCACACTAGCCGTTAGGCCCTACAGGCACCGACGGGCTAGGACAGGATTTCGCGGACCCGTGCGACATCGCGGGCCATGTTTTCCAGCAGCTCATCGACAGAGTCGAACTTGACCATGTCGCGCACCTTGGCGATGAACTCGACACGGGCGACGCGGTCGTAGAGGTCCGCATCGCGGTCGAGAACGAACGATTCGACGCTGCGTCGGTCGTCGCCGAAGGTCGGGTTAGTGCCCACCGAAATCGCAGCTGGATAGCGGATCCCGAGTTCCATATCGCCATCGATTCGAACTGCTTGGCTGTCCGACCCGGAGTCGAGGACAGTGAACCAGCCGGCGTAGACCCCGTCGCCAGGTACCGCATCGGTGTCGGCGACGTACTGGTTCGCTGTCGGGTAGCCCAGTTCGCGCCCGCCGCGGCCGGCGCCGCGCTCCACCGGGGCGGTGATGGAGAATTCCCTGCCGAGGAATTCGGCTGCCCCGGCGACGTCACCGTCGCGCAGTGCGGAGCGGATGGAGGTGGAGCAGATGCGGGCGGATCCGTCGAAAAGCAAGGAAACGACATCGACGTCGACGCGGTACCTTTCACCGAGCGCCAGCATGGTCTGCGCGGTGCCGGAGGCGCCTGCACCGAACGTGAAATTCTCGCCGACGACAACGCGGGAGGCGTGCAGCTTATTGACGATCACCGACTCGAAGTACTCCTCCGGGCTCTCGCCTGCGAGCTCCCGGGTGAAGTCGATGACGAGCATGTAGTCCACACCGAGGTCCGCGATGAGACGAGCGCGCTCGGCGAGCGGAAGCAATACAGGCGGTGTCTGGTCGGGCGCGAACACGGCGACGGGGTGCGGGTCGAACGTCATGACCACGCTGGGCACTCCGGCCGCTTGGGCGTGCTCAACCGCCCGGGTGATCAGCATCTGGTGGCCGCGGTGCACACCGTCAAACACGCCGATGGTGACTACCGGGTCCTTAAGATCAGCGGGAATGTCCTCGAGCCCAGACAAAATATCCACCCGCGCCAGAGTAGTGCATAGGGTTGGATCCATGAACTCTGATGCGCACACCGCCAACCACACCGATCCGCTGGCACACGCCGGCATTGTCGTCGTGAATAAACCGGCAGGGATGACCAGCCATGATGTGGTCGCGCGGCTACGCAGGTTCTTCGAAACGCGCAAGGTGGGACATGCGGGAACGCTCGACCCGATGGCCACTGGTGTGCTGGTCGCGGGCATTGAGCGCGGCACGAAGCTGCTTGCTCACCTGGTGGCCGATGACAAGGTCTATGCGACCACGATCCGCCTCGGTGCCTCCACCACGACCGATGATGCCGAGGGCGACGTCCTCGCCGAGACCGACGCATCCACGCTCACCGACGAACAGATCATGGAACAGGTCACTGCACTCACCGGGGAGATCATGCAGGTGCCGTCGAAAGTCTCTGCCATCAAAATCGACGGCAAGCGCGCCCATGAGCTCGTCCGCGAAGGCAAAGAGGTGAACATCCCGGCGCGGCCGGTGACAGTGTTTTCTTTCGACGTCGCCGGCATCCGCCGCGAGGGTTCCTTCGTCGACGTGGATGCACGGGTGCACTGTTCTTCCGGAACGTATATTCGCTCGCTCGCCCGGGACATGGGCGAGGCGCTCGGAGTGGGTGGGCACCTGACGGCGCTGCGCCGTGAAGCAGTCGGCCCTTTCACGTTGGAGCACGCGCGCACGCTCGAGCAGCTCGAGGACTCCCCCGCGTTGTCGCTCTCGCTCGATGAAGCGCTCACTGCCGCGTGGCCCGTCTTGAACGTCACCGCTGACGAATACGCTGCGCTGGCCATGGGCAAGTGGCTCGAGCCGCGCGGGCTCGACGGCGTTCACGCCGCTGTGGGACCGGATGGCCGCGCCGTGGCGCTTGTTCGCGAAAAGGGCAAGCGCTTATCGACGCTCTTTGTCGCCCGTCCCTCGACGCTGTAACACCGGCACGAACGTCGAGGCGTAGACGTACCCTCCGCGCACGACCCACCGGCCGCGGATATACGGGACCGGAGTGGGCCGCACCAGGAGGTACGCGATGAAGGTGCCGTCGGAGCGGATTTCGATCTCGGCATCTTCGAAACCGAGCCACTGCCGCGTCATGGGGAACCACGCCTTGTAGGTGGCTTCCTTCGCGCAGAACAACAGGCGGTCTGCCCACGCATTGCCGGCAGACTTTTGCTTATCCACCCAGTGGCGTTCGGTTGAGCGTGCGATCTGGTCGAGCACGCCTTCGGGCAACGGCTCGGCAGGCTCAGCGTCAATGCCGACGGAGAGCAACTCGCTCGACGGGGCGGCGACGGCAACGCGCAAACCTTCCGTGTGGGTAAGGGAGCCTGTGTAACCGTCCGGCCACAGCGGCATTCCCTTCTCACCCTTGAGGATCGAGCCTGCCGATTCCAACCCGAGCTCTTGCAGCGCGCGGTGAGCGCACCAGCGGGCATCGCCGAATTCACTCTTCCGAATGTCGACGGCCCGGCTGACCACCACCCTTTCCTCTGGATGCAGGTCGTTGTAGTTAGTCAGGTCGGTGGTCTCTGCGGTGTCGTCGATACGCATGTACACCACCCGCGCCGGGTCAGGGAACAGCTCTTTGTCGATCATTGCTGCACCTCCATCACCGGGTACGGCCACGTGGGACGGTTGGTCTGACGCTTCCATTCTTCGGGGTAGCCGAGAGAGACCTCGATGTGGTCGACGTCGTCGATCCGCTGCACGCCGGGGATGTGCAGGTGTCCGTAGATGACAGCGCGCGCGTTGTAGCGCTTGGCCCAGCCGCGCGTGTGCCGGGTGCCGCACCACAGCGCGATCTCGCGGAACATCATGTGGTTCGTCGGTTCCTGCACCAGGGGCCAGTGGTTGACCAGGATGGTCTCGCCTTCAATACGCGACAGCCGGCGGGTGGAGTACGCCAAGCGGTCCCAGCACCACGCACGAATGTCGACGAACGGCGCGATAGCCACTTCGTCAGTCAGCACGATCTGCTGCGCGTGCGCCGACTCGAGCGCTTCCTCCACAGTCATGGTGGGCATGCGGAACGAGTAGTCATACAGCGTGAACAAAGGCACGATGGTCACGCCCCCGAAAACGGGGTACGGGTCCTCCGGGGTGATCACACCTAAAGCACGCAGCTTTGCGACGAGATCCGCGTACTTCTCCCTCCCCTTGTACCTATCCATACTGCGGCTGAAGAGTTCATGGTTTCCCGGAACCCATACGACGGTGTCGAACCTCTCGGCGAGTTTCGCCATGACACGAACCACCAGGTCAGTGCGCTCGGCGACGTCGCCGGCAACGATGAGCCAGTCGGAGGGATCCTGCGGCTGGATTTCATCTAGCCATGGCCGGTTCGCTTTCACAGCGAGGTGAAGGTCCGAAACTGCCCACAGCGTGCTGGTCGTGCTGGTCGCGGTAGTCATGGTGAGTTCACTCTAACCGCTGCTTACTGCGCCCACCGCATCGACGTGAAACGCCAGATGACACCAGCGAGCCGGATCGCGATCATCGCGGCCAACCCCGCCCAGATTCCTGTCAGACCAGTGCCAGCCCAGTAGGCGATGAGCACGCCGGGCAGGAATCCAAGGAGCACCGAACCGATGGTGAGGTTGCGTAAAAACGCCGCATCGCTGGCGCCGAGCAGCACGCCGTCGAGCGCGAAGAGCACTCCGCCTGCCACGATCATGGCGATGAGCAGCCACCACGGTGTGGACATCACCTCAAGAACAGAAGCGTCCGTGGTGAATAGCCCGCGGATCAACGGCCCGCCCAGCGCGAAGACAGCGGCGAGGAGGAACGCGAACCCGGCGGAGAGTTTGGTCACCTGCTCCCCCACCCGGCGCGCATCCTGCACACGGCCGGTGCCCAGCGCGGACCCCGTCATTGTCTGGGCGGCAATCGCCAGCGAGTCGAGCACCAGGGTGAGGAAGTTCCACAACTGCAGCATGATCTGGTGCGCCGCCAACGCAGCGACACCCACGCGGCCTGCCACCGCCGCTGCGGAGACGAAAGCCACTTGGAACGACAAAGACCGCAGGATCAGGTCGCGTCCGAGCACCAGCTGGCGGCGGATGACCGCGAAGTCGGGAGCCCACCCGCCGTTATGGGACCGGGTCAGCGCAATAAGGAACCCTGCGGCCGTAATGCCCATGCCGATCACATTCGCCCACGCCGACCCCACGAGCCCGAAGCGGTTGACCAGCAGCGGCAGCGCCGCCGCGCCGGGGATGAGCCCGCACAGAGTCAGATAGAACGGCAGCTTGGTGTTCTGGATCCCGCGCAGCCAGCCGTTGCCCGCCATGATGATCAACGTCAGCGGGATCGCGATGGCGGCGACGTGCATCCAGTTCGCAGCAAGGTCTGCGGTGGCGGGGTCGTCGGTGAGGAACAAAGCGATCGGGCGGGCGAACAGCCACACGATGGTGGCCAGTAACAACCCGACCCCTATGGCCACCCACGTCGCCTGGACGCCTTCGGCCACGGCATCTTCTTTCTTCCCCGCACCGTAGAACCGGGAGGAACGCGCCGTGGTTCCGTAAGACAGGAACGTCAGCTGCGTGGTCACCGTCGACTGGACGGTCGCGCCGGCGGCAAGCGCAGCGAGCTCGCCTGCTCCCAGCCGGCCGATGACGGCTGTGTCCAGCAAGAGATACAGCGGGTTGGCCGCAAGCACACCAAGCGCAGGCAGCGCCAAGGCGAGAACTCGGCGCGCAGTGACAGTTTCAGCAGGTGATTCAACCACAGGTCACAGCGCCGTCGCGTCGAGGGCAGCCACGGTCGCGTGCAGCTCATCAATGGCGTCTGCGACAGGACCGCGGGCCGAGTAACCGGCCGCCGGGATGTGCCCGCCGCCGCCGTGCACTGCAGCGATCTCGGCGACATTCACCACGCTGGAGCGCAGCGACACCGACCAATAACCGGGGTGGAGCTCCTTGAACACCACGCCGATGTCGCTGCCGGTCAGCGCGCGGGAGTACTCGATGATGGATTCCACAGCGGTCTGGTTCATGCCGTGCAGATGCGCGTCATCAATAGCCAGCACCGACATGGTGTGGTGGCCGGCCACACGGGTCTCCATTCCGGCCATGACAGCACCCATCAAGCGCAGATCCTCAGCAGAGACCGCATCCATGAGCGCCATCGCGGCAGAGCGCGGTTCCACACCCAGCTCCATCAGCTCAGCGGCGAGCAGGTGCATCCGTGGGGTGCCCCAGCGGAAACTGCCCGTGTCGGTCACCAAACCGGCGTACAGGCAGTAAGCCATGTCCGGGGTGATCTCCACACCCAAATGCCCGAACAGCTCGCGGATGATCACGGTCGTGGACTCCGAGGGCAACACCAGGTTCATGCTTCCAAAGCCTGGGTTGGACTCGTGGTGGTCAATGACCACGACGCGGTCACGCTCCTGCTGGATCACCGAGCGGTAGGACCCAGTGCGGTCGATCGAAGCGCAGTCAGTGGTGACTACCAAGCCCTCAGCGGGCAGCGGTTCGCCGAGGATGACATCGGTAACACCCGGGATCGAGTCCAAGTTCTCGGGCACGGCTTCGCGTTGGCCGATGCGCACGGTGGCGTCGACACCGATAGACCGCAAGCCGAGAGCGAGCGCCGATGCGGACCCGATAGCGTCTGCGTCCGGGCGAATATGGGTCACCACATGCACGACAGGGGCATCCCGCAGGCGCTGCGCCACCGCCGCAAACTCACCTTCGCCCGGCGCAAACAAACCGGGCACTGCGGCCATTACTCGTCCCCCGCTCGGGTCTTGTAGGGATCTGCGGCACCAGCCGGTTGCGCGTTCTTCTTCAGCTCCGCGAGCTCCTCGTCGCGCGCGCGGGCGCGCGCCAGCAGCTCTTCCATGCGTGCCGACGCCTCCGGAACCGTGTCCAGCTCAAACGTCAACGTCGGAGTGAACCGAACGCCCAGCTCCTCACCGACAATCTTGCGTAGCTGTCCCTTGTGGCGGGTGAGTGCCTCTGCAGCAGCGTCGTAATCAGGCTCATCATCAATGCCCTCGCCGCGCACCGTGTAGTACACCGTCGCGTCGTGGAGGTCACCGGTCACACGGACATCGGTCACTGTGACAAGCTCCAGCCGGCGATCCTTGATCTGGCGCTCAATAGCGCTAGCGACAATCGCCTGGATCCTTTTAGCTAGTCGTTGTGCGCGCGTGTTATCCGCCACAGTAACCACTCCTTGACTCACGTAGAGCTGCCGTCAATTCAAGCCACCACTCTACCCCGCGCATGCAAAACGCCCCGCGCGAGAGGGGTCTCTCTCGTCGCGGGGCGCTGCCGGGGAATCGTCGATAAGCAATTATTGCTTTTCGACGTTACGAGCGCGGCACCTCGACCATCTCGTAGGCCTGGATGATGTCGTCGACCTGGATATCCGGGTAGGACAGGACCATACCGCACTCGTAGCCCCTGGCCACCTCGGTGACATCGTCCTTCTCGCGGCGCAGCGAATCGATCGTCGCGTCCGGTGTGATGACGTTGCCGTCGCGGACCAAACGGACCTTCGCACCGCGCTTGACCGAACCCTCGGTGACCATGCAACCGGCGATGAGGCCGACAGCAGAGGCCTTGAAGATCTGGCGGATCTCCGCCGCACCCAGGTCGCGCTCCTCGTAGATGGGCTTGAGCATGCCCTTGAGAGCGGCCTCGACATCGTCGATGACCTGGTAGATGACGGAGTAGTAGCGGATCTCCACGCCCTCGTCGTTGGCTTCCTCGGTGGCCTTGCCCTCGGAGCGGACGTTGAAGGCCACGATGACAGCGTCGGACGCCGCAGCCAGCGAGACGTTGGTCTGGGTCACAGCACCGACACCGCGGTCGATGATGTTGACCTCCACCTCGTCGTCCACCTCGATCTTGAGCAGAGCCTCCTCGAGGGCTTCCACCGAACCGGCGTTGTCGCCCTTGAGGATGAGGTTGAGGGTGCTGGTCTCCTTGAGCGCCTGGTCCAGGTTCTCCAGGGAGACGCGCTTCTTGCGGCGGGCCTGCATCGCGGCGCGCTGACGCGCATCACGCTGTGCAGCAATCTGGCGCGCGACACGGTCGTCCTCCACCACGAGCAGGTTGTCGCCGGGGCCGGGAACGCCGTTGAGCCCCTGGACCTGAACCGGACGGGACGGGCCAGCCTCCTCAACGTCGTTGCCCCACTCGTCGACCATGCGGCGCACGCGGCCGAAGTTGCCGCCGACGACGATAGAGTCACCGACGCGCAGGGTACCGCGCTGAATGATCACCGTGGAGACAGGGCCGCGGCCGCGGTCCAGGTGGGACTCGATGGCCAGACCCTGAGCGTCCATGTCCGGGTTCGCAGTCAGCTCGAGCGCTGCATCGGCGGTGAGCAGGACGGCCTCGAGCAGCTCGTCGATGCCCGTTCCCTGCTTTGCCGAGATGTCGATGAACATCGTGTCACCGCCGTACTCCTCCGGAACCAGCTCGTACTCGGTGAGCTGGCCACGGATCTTGTCCGGCTGGGCATCTTCCTTATCCACCTTGTTCACAGCCACCACGATCGGCAGCTCCGCAGCCTTGGCGTGGTTGATGGCCTCCACCGTCTGCGGCATGACACCGTCATCGGCTGCGACCACCAGGATAGCCAAGTCGGTCGACTTCGCACCGCGGGCACGCATCGCCGTGAAGGCCTCGTGACCCGGGGTATCCAGGAAGGTGATCTTGCGAGGCTCGTCTTCCAGGGTGACCTCGGTCTGGTAAGCACCGATGCCCTGGGTGATGCCGCCGGCCTCACCCTTACCAACATTGGCCTGGCGGATGGAGTCCAACAGGCGGGTCTTACCGTGGTCGACGTGACCCATGACGGAGACCACCGGCGGGCGCTGCTCGAGAGCTTCCTCGCCACCTTCGTCCTCACCGAACTGCAGATCGAAGGACTCGAGAAGCTCGCGGTCCTCGTCCTCCGGGGAGACAATCTGCACCTCGTAGTTGATCTCCGCACCCAGCAGCTGCAGTGTCTCCTCAGACACAGACTGGGTCGCGGTGACCATCTCACCGAGGTTGAACAGAGCCTGCACGAGGCTCGATGCCTCGGTGCCGATCTTCTCAGCCAGGTCGGTCAGAGTTGCACCCTGGCGCAGACGGACGGTCTTGCCGCCGCCGTCGGGCAGGCGAACGCCACCAATGACGTTCGGTGCGTGCATCTCCTCATACTCGGCCCTCTTCTGGCCCTTGGACTTGCGGCGCTTGCCCGGTGCACCACCGGGACGACCGAATGCACCGGCGGTACCGCCACGGCGCCCACCGCGACCGCGGAAACCGCCGCCGGGACCGCCGGGACCGCCGAAGCCGCCACCGCGGCCACGACCACCGCCGCCTTGTCCACCGCGGCCGCCCGCACCGCCGCCGCGCTTACCTGCGGCGCGGGACGGCATCTGTGCCGGGTTCGGGTGGTTCGCCATATCTGCGGGGCTCGGAGCTCCTCTGCCGCCACCGGGACGTGCGCCCGGGCGCGGTGCGCCTTGGCCGCCGCCGCGCTGTCCCTGGCCACCGCCGCGCTTCTGCTGGCCGCCGGGGCCACCGCCCGGACGCGGCTGCGGGCGCGGACCGCCCGCGTTCGAAGAGAACGGGTTATTGGCCACGCGGGGGCGGCCACCCGGCTTCGGCATCGGGCGCGGCATGGCGGATCCAGCATCGCCCTCACCAGGCTTAGCACCCGGCTTCGGGCCGGGCTTCGCCGCCGGTTTCGGTGCGCCAGGCTTCGCCGCTGCCGGCTTCGGAGCGGGCTTGTCCGCAGGCTTCTCAGCAGCCGGCTTGGACGCGGGCTTGGGTGCCGCGGGCTTCGGGCCCGGCTTCGCGGCGGGCTTTGCCGCTGCCGGCTTCGGCGCCGCAGACTCAGCCTGAGCGCTGTCAGACTTCGGGGCAGCCGGCTTCTTCGCGGTAGGCGTCTTGGCGGCAGGCTTCGCTGCCGGCTTAGCAGCCGGTTTCTTCGCAGCCGAATCGGCCTTGGTGTCCTTAGCATTCTTCGCGTCGCCGCTGTCTGCGCCGCCGCGTGCCTCATAAACCGCCTTCATCTTCTTCACCACCGGCGGTTCGATGGTGGAGGAAGCGGTTTTGACGAACTCGCCTTCCTCCTTCAGGGTGGCGAGCAATTCCTTACTTGTTACGCCGAGCTGCTTCGCAAGCTCGTGAACGCGTAGCTTTCCGGGCACGTGTCTCCTCGTGGTTGGGCTAGAGACGGGCCGCTGCTACGCGACCGGACTCTAGACGATGGTCATGACGTTCATCGCTGATGCATTTTCTGCTTCATGGTTGAAGACTCATCAGTTCTTTAGTCCTTTTCACTTACGTACTTCCGTACATCGCTTGTGTCCACTTGCGCGGACACGCGGAGAGCCCGCCCGAAGGCGCGGCGTTTCTCCGCCAGCTCAAACGCTTCCAGCGTGGGGGTCAGCCACGCACCGCGGCCCGGCATGGACCGCTTCGGGTCCGGGACGATCCGCGACGGATCATCCGGGTCGACGACCACACGGAGAAGGCGAGCATCCGGCAGTGCACGGCGTGTGCCAATGCACGTCCGGATAGGTACATGTTTTTCGCTCATACTCCCTTGTGCGGCCCCGACCCCGCACGGGCGTGCGGGAAAGAAGCCAGTGTCTTACCTTACGCCACCCAGGCAGAAAACTGTTACTCAGCCGCTATTGCCCAGCGCTGAGGTCTGCATTGGAGTGAATGTCGATCTTCCACCCCGTCAGTCGGGCCGCCAGGCGTGCGTTCTGGCCCTCGCGGCCGATGGCGAGTGAGAGCTGGTAATCCGGCACGACCACGCGGGCTGTTTGCGCGTCGTGGTCGACCACGTCCACGCGCACGACCTTCGACGGTGCGAGCGAGTTACCGACGTACACAGCCGGGTCGTCGGAGAAGTCGACGATATCGATCTTCTCCCCACCGAGGGACTCCATGATGTTGGTGACTCGGGCGCCGCGCGGCCCAATACATGCGCCCTTGGCGTTGATGCCCTTGGCCACACCCTTGACGGCCACCTTTGAGCGGTGGCCGGCCTCGCGGGCAATCGCGACGATCTCGACGGAGCCGTCAGCGACCTCAGGGACCTCGAGGGCGAACAGGCCGCGCACGAGCTCCGGGTGCGTCCGCGAGAGGTTGACGGTGGTCCTGCGGTCGCCGCCGGAGACACCGACGACATAGCACTTCACGCGGTCACCGTGCTCCAGCTTCTCGCCCGGAATCTGCTCCGCGGGCAAAAGGATGCCGTCTTGGGGGTCAGATTCCGTACCCAGTTGCACCACGACGATGCCGCGCTCGTTCGCGCTGGCGTCGCGCTGCACGACACCGGAGACGACCTGGCCTTCCAGCTCCGAGTACGCGCTGTAAGCGCGGTTGTCGGCGGCCGTGCGCATGCGCTTGAGAATTGCCTCGCGCACCGCCTGCGCACCTACGCGGGAAAAGTTCACCGGGGTGTCGTCATACTCGGAGATGACGTTGCCGTCGTCGTCGAGCTCGCTGACCATGACGGCCACGGCACCGGTCTGCGTATCAATGTCGACACGAGCCTTCGTGCCCTCCCCCGCTGCGCCGGTACCGAATTCATCTTTGCCCTCGCGGTAGGCGAAGAGCAGCGCGCTGGCGATCGTGCCCAGCAGGTCATCGACGGGGATTCCTGCCTCTGACTCGATCTGCTTCAGCGCGGCGATGTCAATATTCACTTGTCGTCCTTCCTGACTTCAGCTTCTGCACCGGATTGCTCCGCACGGCCCTCCACGTCGGCAAAGCTCATGTTCGACAGCTCAACTTCTGCCTCCGGTGCTGCGTTGAACTCAATTTCTACCACCGCACCCGACACATCCGAAATGGGAGCGACCCGCACGCCCGGTTCGTCGGACTTCTTAGCGGCTGGGCTGATCAACGCGACATTTTCCTCCGCGTCATCGAGCGGGCCAACGCGGTAGATGTCACCACCTAGCTTCACGCGGCGCCCCCGGTTGCGCCGCCAGTGACGCGGCTGCGTCAGCGGAAGATCCACGCCCGGAGTAGTCACCTCCAGGGTGTATCCCGCGCCGAAGTTAACGGTGCCGGCAGCTTCTGCGGCGTCGAAAAGCTCGCTGAGCTCGCCCGAGACTTCCTCGAGCTGGTCCAACGTCGGTGCTTCGTCAGCCGCGAGAGCGACGACCACCTGCGATTTCTTGCCGGCCTTGACGGTGCGCACAGCCTCAATGTCCAACCCTCGTGCGTCTGTGACGGGGCGGATGAGCTCTTTCAGTTCTTCGACTTCCGGAAATGCCATGAGAACCACTGTACGGGCGGGCCGGTACAGTCTTCCACGTGAAGTTTTCCCGCACCCTCGCCGCAGTAGCTCTCACCGCGGCGGCGCCCTTGACCGCCTGCTCGCCTATCGACGTCTTCGGCCCCCACCCCGACGGAGACCTGCTCACCCTGGCGCGCCAAGCGGAAGCGGACGCGGGAACGCTCGACGGGGATGCTGCAGGAATGCGCGAGTTCCACGCCCGCCAGCTTTTCGACGAAATCACCCGCCTCTGCGGCACCGACTCCGCAGGTCTTCCTCCCTCATCCTGTGAGGTGGAGCGCGGCCCCGGCGACGCCACCGGCGCCAAGGACGATGTGGCAGCGGCGGTCGCCTTGACTGACGCACTCGTCACCCAGAGCGGCAAGCTTCCCGACGAGTCCGTTCCGTTGGTCGTGGCGCAGGCGGTCGACCTGACAGCGAGCCTGGACGCTCCCGGATCCGACGACTGGGATTTCCCGGTGCCGGAGGAACCCATCGCCGACGAGTCCGTGGCAGAGACCGCCGCCGGGCTGATCAAAGAAGAGCATGCCGTTCAGTTCGGCCTCGATCTCGCCTCCGCCTACGCTGACGACGAGCTCCAGGCACGCATCGACAATCTGCGTCCGCTTCACGACATGCGCATCGACGCCATGCGCGACGCCTTCCCCGACCTTCCCCCGCGTGCGCCCGGTTATGAGGTCGACGGCGGAGGCCCCACCAACCCCGGCGAAGCTGCCGCATTTGTGGACAACATCGAAGCCACCCTTGTTGACCGGTGGCGCACAGCTGCCTCCGACGCGTTCACCGAGGATGCCCCGGCCGAGTGGCGCACACTGGTGATCCATTTGGCGGCGCACGCCCAGCACGCCGCCAACACCGCTTAACCGGCTTAACAGTGGCGGAGTGGCTCAGACCACCAGCGTGAGCTCTCTGTCGCTGATCTCGACAGTCATCCCCGCAGCCTCAGCGATCGCGGCAACTCCTTGAATACCCGTCACCGAATCCGCATCCGGTGCCGATGCCAGCACGCGGGCCAGCTCGCCTTTGTAGTGCTTGTTGAAGTGGCTGACGACCTTTCGGCTGCCGTCCTCCTGCACCGACTCCACCCGCACCGTCACCGCGCCGAGCACCGGCCCGAGCTGCTGGTACGCACCGGAGCGCATGTCCACGACGAAGCCCTGCTCCTGTAAGACATCCGTGATCGCGCTGCCCCAGCGCTTCTTCATGGTGGGGATCGAGTTCTTCTGTGCGGCAGCATCAGTTTTCCGTACAGGCAACTTCGACCCGCCCGAGAGTCGGTAGCGCGGAATCGTGTCCGACCCCATCACCACGCCGAAGAGTGCTGAACCGATCGCGATCCGCGAGACGGCGGGGTCGGTCAGGGTGGCGGCGTCGAGGGCGTCGTAAAGCACCCCGGTGTAGCGGTAGATGGCCGGCATGACAGGGGCGCGCAAAAGCGCTCTGTTCTCCTCGGCCTCTTCACGCTTGGTCGCGGGCAGTTTGAGCGCGGCCATCATCTCGTCGACATCGAGCGCAGCCAGATCCTCCATGATCTCCTGGCGGATCGGATCGAGGCTGGAAAATGACACGTCGAGGCCGTCCGACTCGCCGCCGGGGGCCTTCGTTTCAGACGGTGGGAGCACGATGAGCATGGCCCACACCCTAGCGCTAAACTTGCAGCTTATGATCACACGCCTCTCCACCCTGTTCCTGCGCACGCTGCGCGAAGACCCCGCCGACGCCGAAGTGCCCAGCCACAAGCTGCTGGTGCGCGCTGGGTACATTCGCCGCGCCGCGCCGGGCGTGTACTCCTGGCTGCCGCTGGGGTTGAAGGCCGTGCGCAACATCGAGGAGATTGTGCGCGAAGAGATGAACGCCATCGGCGCCCAGGAGCTGCTCTTCCCCGCGTTGCTACCGCGCGAACCCTACGAGGCGACCAACCGCTGGACCGAATACGGCGACGACCTGTTCCGCTTGCAGGACCGCAAGGGAACGGACATGCTGCTCGGGCCGACGCACGAGGAGATGTTCACCCTCGCTGTGAAGGATCTTTACTCCTCCTACAAGGATTTCCCGGTCACGCTGTACCAAATCCAAACCAAGTACCGCGACGAGGCGCGCCCGCGCGCCGGAATCCTGCGCGGCCGTGAATTCGTGATGAAGGACTCCTACTCTTTCGACATGACCGACGAGGGACTGTCCGAGTCCTACGCTGCTCACCGTCGTGCTTACCAGGCGATTTTCGACCGTGTCGGCCTGAAGTACGAGATCTGCCAGGCTACGTCGGGCGCCATGGGCGGTTCCGCGTCCGAGGAGTTCCTCGCCTACTCCGACAACGGTGAAGACACCTTCGTGGTGTCCACTGCAGGCGACTTCGCTGCCAATGTGGAGGCTGTGCAGACGATCGCCCCTGCAGACCGTCCGGTCGAGGGGCTGCCGGAGGCGGTTGTCCACGAAACCCCGGCGTCCGAAACGATCGAGTCGCTCGTGGATTGGGCCAACTCGGCCGGTGTGAACGTCGAAGACCGTGAAGTCACCGCCGCTGACACGCTCAAGTGCATGGTGGTCAAGATCGATGACCCGCGCGTTGTTTCTGAGGATGGCACGCCTGTCGGACCGCAGCTGACCGGCATCCTCATGCCCGGTGACCGCGCTTTGGACGAGAAGCGCCTTGAAGCCTCGCTCGAGCCCGCGGCGTTTGAGCTTGCCTCCGACGAGGACTTCGCGAAGTCGTCCTTCCTGGTCAAGGGCTATGTCGGCCCGCGCGGCCTCAACGCTAACGGCGTGCGCGTGCTCGCCGACCCGCGAGTGGTGGCTGGCTCTTCGTGGATCACGGGTGCCGATGCTGCGCAGCAGCACGTCGTCGGCCTCGTCGCCGGACGTGACTTCGAGATCGACGGCTACATCGAAGCCGCAGAGATCAAAGAGGGTGACCCCTCCCCGACCGGCAACGGCACCCTTCGCCTGGCGCGCGGTATCGAGCTCGGCCACATCTTCCAGCTCGGCCGCAAGTACACCGAAGCCATGGACGTGCAGATCCTCGACGAGAACGGCAAGCGCGCCGTGCCCACGATGGGCTCCTACGGCATCGGCGTGACCCGCATGCTCGCCGTGATCGCTGAGCAGCTTCACGACGACAAAGGCCTGGTCTGGCCTGTCGAAATCGCCCCCTACCAGGTACACCTGGCGGTGGCGAACAAGGACGCCGCTGCGATGGAAGCTAGCGAGCGCCTCGTCGGCGAGTTCGAGGCCGCCGGTATCGACGTGCTTGTCGACGACCGCCCCAAAGTCTCCCCCGGCGTCAAGTTCAAAGATGCCGAGCTGCTGGGCATGCCGTTCATCGTCATCCTTGGGCGCTCGTTTGCCGACGGCATCATCGAGCTGCGCATCCGCGGCGGCGAGAATGGCGGGGAGATCCTCGAGGTGCCGGCTGACGAGATTGTTTCCCGCGTCCAGGAGCTCATCGCCGCGGCCCGCTAGCCGCTGGTCCGTCCGCCCGCACGCTGGCCCGGCCGCCCGCACGCTGGCCCGGCCGCCCGCACACTGGTCCGTCCGCCCGCACGCTGGCCCGGCCAGCGAGCCTCGCACGGTTCGCCGATCATGGTTCGTCTTCTAGCGCGACCAGGGGTTTTGCGGAACGGCGAACCATCGAAGGCGAACCACCAACGGCGAACCACCGACCGCAGACCGCTACGCAGCACCGTTCTCGATCCCCATCAGTGCTTCCCTGACCATCCCCACAAACCCGCCGGGATCCCGGAGTAGCTCAGCTGGCTGAACCCGCCGTAGTGGATAGCCTTGATTCTGGATGTAGACGGCTCGATCTCTTTCTCTGCGCAGGGTCTCATCTAGCGGTTTGTAGGTGACGCCGTCGTACTTCTCTTCACCGTCCACTTCGACACCCAAGCGGCCTATCATCATGTCCACCGTGAACGGTCCGATCTGCACCTGGGTTCGGATGCAGGTAATCCCGTCCTCGATGAGAAGCGCTCGAGCGTAGCTCTCGTAGGCCGATTGCGAGTTGTCTACTGCGTAGGCCAGGATCTGCCGTAGGACTGGTACTCCTCGTCGGCCGCGCATCATCTGTATGCGCCGTTTGAGTTCGCGTTTGGTCACCGTGCCGGTCATTAGCAACCAGTCGAATGCGACGAGTCCTTCTTTGAACCCATGAGTCACTGCAATGTCGAAGGCGGTCCGCACGTGGTCGGTTACCCGCACCCCGTCGATGTCTAGCACTTCGGTATCGGATGGAGCCCCTTTTCTGTACACGGTCCCTCTTCCCCATTTGTGCTTCCCCGGCACTGCTCCGGACGGCAGCATCAGCTCGGCTTGTTCCGTGCTGGTTGCGACTACCCACATCCCGAGAACTCGCGCAGCTGTCCTTCCGCTCAGGACAGCCTTGTTCATTGTTTTACCCACCGCTACTGCTCGGAGCCATTGTTTTTCGTGGTATTTGAGCTTGGTAAGGACTGTTCTTTCGATAGCGTACTGGCGGGAGAGCGCGATAAGTTCCCCGTCCACGAGCCGCTGGAGCAACTCTGTGTGCCCCCGGGATGCCTCGCGCACATCCACGAGCATCCACAACAATTCTTCCGCACGATTCTTCTTCAAGGTTCCGCCTAACACTTAGCCTTACCTCGTTAGACCGCTCCCGACCCCCTTTCGGTTCCCTGTTAACCTGAAACAATGCGCACCCGGCACATTTACATCGCGTCTCTGCTGGTTTCATTGGCTGCGTTCGTGTTCATCATGCTGCAGTTCGACCAGATTCCCGACCAAGTCCCCATGCAGACTGGGTTTGATGGCACGGTCAACCGCACGGATCTGAAATCGGTGAAGTCGGCGACGTTTGGTGTGTGGTTCGCCGCGTTGTTGACGTTCGCACTGTGGGTGTCGGGCCCCAAAGCGCCCTTTGCTTATCGACGCATGCCTGTCCCCGACAGTTCCGACATCCCGTTCTCACAGACGGCGGCGGACAAGACGGCGCGTTTCTTGGCCAGTCAGGACCGGGCGATGGCGTGGATGGCCCTCGCGGTGGCCATCTCGAGTGCTTTCCTGCAGATCACGATGAGCCTGCCCGCTTTCCGGGTTCCTGAAGGGGTCGGCGTGGTGGTGCTCATCGTGGCCATCGGCGCAGCAATGGTCAACCTCTTCCGTAGCATGCTGCAATGGCAAAACGTCCTGGCTGAAATGCCTACCGATGAGGACGAAGTGGAGCGCAAGAAGCACTTCGGCTATGGCAGCGCAATAGGTGTGTACAAAGAGCCGAACGACCCGATGGTGATGCAGATTTCGCCGTTCAATAACGCGAACGTGGAGATGAACTGGGCTCATAAGCCGGTGCGGCAGCGCACCTTCCTGATGCTGGCTGCATTCGTAGTCGTCTTCGTGGCAGTGTTCATCTAAGGGTAAGCATGCGCAAAACTGCTCTCGGTTTTCTCGCCGCTTTGTTGATTGTCTTTGGCGTCGTCCTCGAGATGACGCTGCAGGAAGACACTCCGACCCCAGCTCTGGCCGATGGCGAAACCGCAAAGGTGGAGCGGGTTGTCGATGGCGACACCCTTATCGTCCACTCCGGCGGTGATCGGCTGCGGCTGCGTCTGCTCAACATCGATGCCCCGGAGCTCGCCCGTGACGGTCAGCCTGAGGAGTGCATGGGCAGCGCCGCTGCGCAGCGTCTCGAGGAGCTTGCTCCCGTCGGCTCAACAGTCACCCTCGTCTACGACAAGGAGCGCCAGGACCAGTACGGGCGCGACCTCGCCGCGGTGTTCGACGGGGACGTCTTCATCAACGAGGTTCTGGTCGAAGAGGGGCTAGCGCGCGCTGTGGTCTATCAGTCGAATGACACCTACTATTCGCGCATGCAGTCGGCGGAGGCCGCCGCCCGCCAAGCGCAGTTGGGGATGTTCAGCCCCGAGTGCCACGCAGGACGGTGAACTTCTGGTTCCGTGCCACCTGCTCCACGGACGTGAACCGCGCCTCAACCTCGCCGCGGTAGCGCAGGTGCGAGTTATGCACCATGAATAGCTGACCGCCAGGCGCTAACAGGCGCGCAGAGGCATCAAGCAGGTGTTGGACCAGCGTCGCGTCTACGCCTGCGCGGTCATGAAACGGCGGGTTCAGGGCGACTGTGTCAAAAGTCCCCGCCTCCCACTGCGAACCTGCATCATCCCAGGTCGCTTCAATGCCCAGAGCACGGGTGGAGAGGACGGCGTCAGCATCAGCGTCCGTCGCGGTCGCATCGACTCCCGCTTCGAGCAGTCGCTTGACGACGCTCCCGTTCCCGCACCCCAAATCCAGCACCTTCCCCAGTTCCGCCTTGGAATCCAGGAGCGTGGACGTGAGCAGCGCCCCGCCGTAGTCCTCCCGCGCGCCGGAGAACACTCCTCCGACGGCGGTGAACCCGCCTGCTTCCACCGGCGAGTAGGCAACGTCGCGCGGCCCTGACGCGATGAGGCAGCGAAACTTGCCGCGGCCTCGCGAGGCAGCTACCTCCGCGAAGGAAGAAGCAAGCTCGTCGTTCATCGAACGGGCAAGATGCTTGTTGTTCCCTCCGAACACCACTCGGCCGACACCAGCCGAAGCCAGTGAGCGCGCGAGATAGTCGAGCCGGCCCAAAGACTTTGGCATTTCTCCCACGGCCACGGCCCCCGCAGGAGCGCGGGAGACCAGGAACTCATCGGCACGCAAGGGGCCGTCGATGCCGGCGACAACGGCGCCAGCTGCGTTCGCGGCGTGGGCGCGGGTGTAGTCGGCATCAACGCAGTACACCGGTGCCCCCGTCTCCAGAGCAGCAGCAACCAGGTCACCTGTCGGGTCATCGCACACGACAACAGCCCCAGGCGTAGAGAGATCGGCGACTTCGAGGATGAGGCTATCCAAGGACCTCAAGGCCAGCCACCTCCCCAATGACGTACACAGCCGGGTTGGTCACGCCTTCTTGCTCCATGACGTCCGCTAAGTCCCCGAGCGCCGCCCGGAATTGCCGCTGGTCTGCGGTTTCGCCGTCTTGGATGACGGTGGAGGGGGTGGAAGGGGGCAGGCCTGCGTCGATAAGCGCACGCGTGATGGGGCGCACCTGGCGCACGCCCATGATGACCACGATGGTCCCGCCGACGCGCGCGAGAGCGTCCCAGTCGACCAGGGAGCGCGGGTCACCGGGTGCGAGATGGCCGGAGACGACCGTGAAGGAATGGGTGACCCCGCGCTGTGTGACAGGCACGCCGGCTGCTGCGGGGACAGACGTCGCGCTGGTCACACCGGGGACAACTGAGCACGGGACGCCGGCGGCAGCGCAGGCTTGCAGCTCCTCGAAACCACGGCCGAATACATACGGGTCCCCGCCTTTGAGCCGCACGACGCACTTGCCGTCTTGGGCGTGGGTGACCAGCAGCTCGTTGATGCGTTCTTGTGCGACCTGCTTTTTGTACGGCAGCTTGGCCACGTCAATGACGTCTTTGCCGGTGAGGTCAAGAAACTGGTCAAGCTGATTCGTGGGGCCCAAGTGGTCGGTGAGAATCACATCCGCCGCTTCAAGAGCACGCAGTCCGCGCACAGTGATCAGGTCCCACTCGCCCGGGCCGCCGCCGACTAGGGTCACGTGTCCGTTCGTCATGGCGATCAAGTCTAGGCTAGGGCCATGCCTCACATTGTCGACGCACTCCCCGACATGGCCATCCCCGCGCGCGGCGCGGACTTTCCTGACCCACAGATCGTGGTGCTCAACGAGCCACTCGCTGCGGAGCTCGGCTTGGATTCCGCCTGGCTGCGCAGCACAGACGGCATCGCGTGGCTCACTGGGGCGAGCGGCGGCCACGCCATTGCGTACGCCGGGCATCAGTTTGGCCAGTTCGTGCCCATGCTTGGCGACGGTCGCGCCCTCCTCCTCCCCAACCCCCATCCCGCGAATGAACGTTACGAGTTCCAGGCCAAAGGCTCCGGCCCGACTCCGTTTTCACGGCCCGGTTCGGACGGGCGCGGTGCGATTGGCCCGATGCTGCGGGAGTACCTGGTCAGTGAGTTCATGCATGCAGTGGGCATCCCGACCACCCGCTCGCTGGCCGTGCTGAACACTGGGGAGACGGTGCTGCGCCAGCAGGGGCACATCCCGGGCGGCATCGTGGTGCGGGTGGCGCGCAGCCACCTTCGTGTCGGCTCCGTGCAGTACGCGGCCATGCGCTCGCACGAGCTAGTGCGCGACGTGGTTGCCGCTGCTGGATTCGAGGATCCGGAGGACCTGTTGTCCACCGTCATGCAGCGCCAGCTCGACCTTGTGGCGCAGTGGATGAGCATCGGCTTCGTCCACGGTGTGATGAACACCGACAACACCGCCCTGTCTGGCGAGACCATCGACTATGGGCCGTGCGCGTTCACTGAGAAGTTCCGTGGTGACGCAGTGTTCTCTTCCATTGACCGGGGTGGGCGCTACGCCTTTGGCAACCAGCCCAACATCATGGCATGGAACCTCGCCCGCCTCGCCGAGGCGCTGCTTCCCGTGAGCAATGAGGACGCACTGCGCGAAGTGCTCGCGGAAGTTGAGCCGACCTGGGAGAGCGCTTGGGAGAAGCACATTCTCGATCCGGACGCTCTCGCTGCCGCTGAGGACATCACCGCCTACAACCGCGAGCACCGCGATGGGCCAGTCTTCATTCCCCGCAATCAAATGCTGGAGAGGGCTATCACCGCTGCGGAACAAGAAGGCACAGTCGAGTCCTACCTTGAGCTGCTCGCAGCCGTTGCTGACCCCTATAACGACAAAGCGGGCCCGGACTGGATGGCCGAGCCCGAAGGCGATATCCCGTTTGTCAGCTTCTGCGGGACATAGCTGACGCTAGATCACGCCTACCGATAGCTTAGTCGTGCGCGCTGGTCGTGCCGGAAAACTCCCGAGGCTCGTCGAGGCGCAAGGTCTTCAGGGTGTACGCCCACTGCTCGTCGTAAACGCTCTTCTCACGCATGAGGGACTTGCCGTAGGTCGGGATCATGTCGTAGAGCTTCTCGCTCCAGTCGATCATGCGCTCACCGAAGCAGCGCTCGAGCAGCTCGAGCATTGCAGCCGGGGCGATAGACGCACCCGGGGAAGCGCCGAGAATACCGGCGATCGTGCCGTCCTGATCGTTGACCAGAGCGGTACCGAACTCGAGGGAGCCGAAGTGCGGCGGGGTGGCCGGTTTGATGATCTGGACGCGCTGGCCAGCGATGACCTCTTCCCAGTCCTTGCCGTCAGCAGACGGCATGTACTCGCGCAGGTCTTCAACGCGGCCGTCGAAAGGCTTGAACACTTCTTCGACGAGGTACTTGACCAAGTCGAAGTTCCAGCCGGCAACGCCCAGGTAGGACGGAATGTTGTCGACGCGGATGGACTTGAACAGATCCAGGTAGGACCCCTTCTTGAGGAACTTCGGGGTCCAGCCACCGAAGGGCCCGAACAGCAGGGACTGCTTGCCATCGATAACACGCAGGTCCAGGTGCGGTACCGACATCGGCGGAGCACCGACCTTCGCCTTGCCGTAAACCTTGGCCTGGTGCTGCTTGACCAGTTCCTGGTTGGTGGTACGCAGCCACGCACCGGAGATCGGGAAACCAGCGTAACCGCGGACCTCGGGCACGCCAGCCTTGCGCAGCAAGTCCAGCGCGTAACCGCCGGCGCCGACGAAGACGAAGCGTGCGCGGGTGGTCTCCTTCTCACCGGTGTGCAGGTTCTTGGCGGTGACGTGCCAGAAGTTGCCCTTCTTCTTGATGTTGGTCACTTCGTGGCCGTAACGGACCTCCGTGCCTACCTGCCCAGCGTGGTCGATGAACTGGTTAGTGAGCGCACCGTAGTTGACATCGGTACCCGCCGTGGTCCAGGAGATCGCGACTGGCTCCTTGTCGAAGTCGCGGTCCTTCGCCATGAGTGGCAGCACCTCGGCGAACTTGTCGCGGTCGGTCGTGAATTCCATGTCCGGGAACATGTAATTGTCCTTCAACGCGTCGTAACGGCGCTGAAGATAGTCGATCTGATCGTCGCCCTGGGCGAAAGAGACGTGCGGGACCGGGTTGATGAACGCGGTGGGGTCCGTCAACACGCCTTCGAGAACCTGGTGGGACCAGAACTGGCGAGACACCTGAAATTTCTCGTTGATGTTGATGGCCTTGGAAACATCGATACGGCCGTTCTTCTCCGGCGTGTAGTTGAGCTCGCACAGCGCGGAGTGGCCAGTACCCGCGTTGTTCCACGGGTAGGAGGACTCCAGGGATGCGCCGTCGAGACGCTCGTAGATCAGCTGGGACCAGCTCGGCTCCAGCTGGCGGATCATCGCGCCGAGCGTGGCGCTCATGATTCCGGCACCGATAAGCAGGACGTCAACCTCGTCCCCTTGGGTGTTCTTCTTGGACTGCTGGGACTGGGTTGCTGACACCTTTATGACCTCTTTGATCTTGTCACCTTTGAATGCTTTTCCGCATTCTACTCCTCCTCCATTCCACGCGAGTAACAACGCCTTAGCAAATCAGCTCGCGCCCACAGTGGCGCCAAGAAGAGACCTAGGACACGCTTCAGGACGCGCTCTAGGATGGACAGCATGGACTTCGACGCTACCGACCTGAACTCATTGAACTGGATCGACGACGAACTCGATGGTTTTCTGCGCGCGACACTCCCCCTAGGCCGTGATCCAGACGGAGAGGGCGAGGTCGCCGCGGTCCTCGTGCAGTCCCAGCCGGATGAGCCGACCGGCAAACCTGCTCTGCTGTGGGTGCACGGAATGTCGGATTACTTCTTCCAGGAGCACGTCGCCAAGCATTACAAGGAGCTCGGCTACCCGTTCTATGCGATCGACCTGCGCAAGTGCGGCCGCGCCCACAAGGAAGGCCAGCGCTGGCACTACACCACTGACCTGCGTTACTACTACGACGAGCTGACCGCAGCGACGAAGCTCCTCGCCGCCAAGCACGGCGCCGTTATTCCGCTCGCCCACTCCACCGGTGGCCTTATCGTCCCGTTGTGGATCGACCACGTCCGCCGCCATGACTGGCGCACGCACCAGCAAATCGCCGGCCAAGTGCTCAACAGCCCCTGGTTGGACATGCAGTTCCCGGGCTGGGCGGTGAAGGCGCTCAAGCCCGTGGTCAACGTCTTCGGCGCGAGGTTCCCCAACCTGCGCCTTCCTTCCGTCGGCGAGGGCACGTACGGCGAGTCCATTTATAAAGGCCGTCACGGCCACTGGGACTTCGATACTGAGAAGAAGGCGATTGGCGGCCACGACAAATACCTCGGCTGGCTGCGCGCCGTCATGGTCGGCCAGGACCGTATCCACGAGGGTTCTGTTGACGCAGGCGTGCCTACCCTGACGCTGTGCTCGGCCGACTCCTACCTGGGTAAGCCCTACTCGGCCGCTGCCGACTCAGCTGACACGGTCCTTGATGTCGAGCAGATCAAGCACTGGGCCCCGTTTGTCTCCGACAAACACAACGAGACCAAGCCTATCGACGGTGCCCTTCACGACGTCTTCCTATCCCTCCCGCACGCCCGCCAAAAGGCGTTTGACACCCTCGACGAATGGTTGGAGAACCTGTGACAAACCCGACCCACTACGACCTGATCATCATCGGTTCCGGCTCCGGCAACTCGTTGCCCGGTCCGGAGTTCGACGACAAATCCATTGCGCTGATTGAGGAGAACCCGCAGTTCGGCGGCACTTGCCTTAACGCCGGTTGCATTCCGACGAAGATGTACGTTGTCGCCGCCGACACTGCAGCTGCTGCCGCGAACTCGGAGCGGCTCGGCATCCACACCACCTTCGAGGGTGCGGATTGGCCGGCCATCGTCGACCGTGTCTTCGGCCACCGCGTCGACGTGATCTCCCGTTCCGGCGAGGAGTACCGCCGCGGCGAGGAGTGCCCGAACATCACCCTCTACAACGGCCATGCGGAGTTCGTCGGCCCAAAGACGCTGACCACGTCGATCGACGGTGAGCCCGCCACGATCACCGGCGACACGATCCTCATCGCCGCCGGCTCCCGCCCGTTCATTCCACAGGTCATCCTCGACTCCGGTGTACCGTTCCACACCAACGAGGACATCATGCGTCTTCCGGAGCAGCCGAAGACGCTCACTATTCTCGGTGGCGGCTACATTGCGATGGAGTTCGCCCACGTCTTCCAGTCGCTAGGCACACACGTGCGCATTGTGAACCGCTCGCCGTTCATGCGCCACTTAGACAAAGACATCCACGACCGCTTCAACGCTCTGGCAGCTCCACGCTACGAAACGCACGTGGGTCGAACGGTCTCCTCCGCATCGCACGATAGCAGCGGCGTCACGCTCACGCTTGACGACGGCTCCACCCTCACCTCCGATGCTCTCCTCGTTGCCACCGGACGCGTGGCCAATGGCGACCGTCTCAACCTGGATGCCACCGGGATTGAGATGCATGACGACCACCGCATCAAGGTTGACGAGTATGGCCGCACGACCTGCGAGGGCGTGTGGGCTATTGGCGACGTCTCGTCCCCGCACATGCTCAAGCACGTCGCTAATGCGGAACTGCGCGCAGTGCGCCACAACCTTCTCAACGACGATCTGGTCAAACTCCCCCACGACCACGTTCCGTCCGCAGTGTTCACCTACCCGCAGATCGCATCTGTCGGTCTCACCGAGCAGCAAGCGCGCGACGAGGGGTACGAGGTGACCACCAAGATCCAGTCCTACGGCGACGTCGCTTATGGCTGGGCCCTGGAGGATTCCACCAGCGCCGTCAAGCTCATTGCCGACAAGAAGACCGCCAAACTCCTTGGTGCTCACTACATGGGCCCACAAGCCGCGACTCTGATCCAACAGATGATCACCGTCATAAGTTTTGGATTAGATTTGCGTGACGTGGCGCGTCGCGAGTATTGGATTCACCCTGCCCTCGTGGAGGTCACGGAGAACGCGATTCTGGGTCTCGATTTCGAGTTTCCGCCGGTCTAAGGTTCCACCGCCGCTCAATCCGCGCAGTCTGTACGCTCCCTGGCAGCCGTCCAGGTTCCTGAGAGACACATCAGAACCTGAAAATTACCAGGTCATGTAGGCAAAGCAGCCTGCCATGCGCTAGTATGTTTCTCTGGAAAGTGGATCAGACTTCCAGCAAACTCCAATCTTGCTTGAAGCCTGGTTCCACTTGCCCCCACCTAGATCCACAGAAAGGGATTCGTATTATGCGTAAGTTCCGCAACGCCGCACTCGCCGGCGCTACCGCGATGGCACTGACCTTCGGCGGCACCTCCGTTGCAGCGGCTGAGGAGAACACCGACCAGACCAACACCCAACCGGGCGCCAACCAGGACGCTACCGACCAGGAAACCAACGGCCAGAACGAGAGCGAAGCTTCCGAGAAGAAGGAAACCGAGATCAACGGCCGTGAGATCTTCGGCCAGAAGCCGAACTGGGACGCGGTTCCTTCCTCCTGGAAAGCGATCTACGCAGGCACCTGGATCCTTGGCATCGTCGCAGTGATCGCAGCGATCGCTGGTCCGATCGACAACTTCATCAAGTACGGTCCGTTCGCTAAGTAGCTGCGTGCGAACTTCCACAACCAATTCATCTTTCAAGTAGTAAGGAAATAACATGCGCAAGTTCCGCCACGCTGCCCTCGCAACCGCAACCGCTACCGCCGTCGCTTTTGGTGGCACCTCCGTCGCAATCGCCGCTGATGGCGAACCAAAGCCGGCGGCTACTTCTGGTTCCAGCACCACCGGTTTCCGTAACGATGGCAACGACTCGACCCGCAAGGACCTGATCCAGAAGCTCGGCGAGCAGAACCCAGTCACCAAGATCGGTCACGCCACCAACGCTGACACCGCCGCCAACAGCAATGACTTCTTCAAGAACCCGGAGAACATGCCGCAGTGGGCACGCATCTGGCGTGAGGCTTTCAACATCGTCGCCATCCTGGCCGGCATCGGCGCTGTCATCGGTGCTGGAAACTGGGCTCTGTACAACGGTTACCTGCCGCAGATCCCGTGGTAAACAGACTTCTAGATTCGCTCTAGATTCCCATAGAAGAACGGGAGCCGCTTCGGCGGTTCCCCTTTCTTCGTGCGCATGCGATGCAGCACCAGGCCTGCGGACTAACGCTGCGAGTCCGGAATGGTCAGGATCTCGTTGCCGTGGTCGGTGATGACGATGGTGTGCTCGAACTGCGCGGTGTACTCACCGTCGCGGTTCTGGACGGTCCAGCCGTCGTCCCAGATGTCGTACGGCAACTCGCCCAGGTTGATCATTGGCTCGATCGTCAGGGTCATGCCGGGCTCGAGGACATCGGTGTAGGAATCGGAATCGTAGTGCAGGACGACGAGGCCATTATGGAAGGTCGGGCCGACACCGTGGCCGGTGAAATCGGTGACCACGTTGTAGCCGAAGCGCTTTGCGTAGGCCTCGATGACGCGCCCAATGACGTTGATTTGGCGGCCAGGCTTGGCGGCCTTGATGCCGCGCATCATGGCTTCCTCAGTGCGTTCGACAAGGAGGCGGTGCTCCTCGGCAACCTCGCCGGCGAGGAAGGTCGCGTTGGTGTCACCGTGTACTCCGTTCTTAAAGGCGGTCACGTCGATGTTGACGATGTCGCCTTCCTGGATCACGGTCGTATCCGGGATGCCGTGGCACACGATCTCGTTGAGCGAGACGCAGGTGGATTTCGGGTAGCCTCGGTAACCCAACGTTGACGGGTAAGCACCGTGGTCGATCATGTATTGGTGGGCGATGCGGTCGATCTCATCCGTCGTCACACCGGGGGCAACGGCAGCGCCAGCCGCTTCGAGAGCGTTCGCCGCGATACGGGACGCCTCCCGCATCGCCTCAATGATCTCCGGGGTTTGGATGACCGGCTCGCCGACATTCTCCTGGGCCTCGCTCTTCCAGACGTATTCAGGGCGTTCAATGTCCGCAGGCACCTCGAGTTGCGGGGTCGGCTTGCCGGGGGTGAGTTTTCCTCGTGGGTTCATGCGGGCCATGTTAGTCCCGCGCACCAAAACCGAACGGGGCGGGTCCGAGGCAGCATTCTAGTATCGCCCTTCAGCCCGAAAACTGGCCCAGAACCAGCCGGAAAAGGCTCGGAAGGCGATACTGAAAATGTACAACCGGCGAGACCCGCGCCCGCCCCTGCAGTTACTCGGGCTTCGGCGCTCCCGCCTCCGGCCCCGGCTCATCAATGTTGCGGAACATCGCGTCGGTAACTGCCACCGCCGCCTCGGACCCGCCCCCGAGAACGATGAGGGTGGCAAAGGCGATGTCGTCGTCACGGTATCCGGTGAACCAGGAGTGGGATCCTTCATTGATCTCGGCCTCACCGGTCTTTCCGCGGATGTCCCCGCCGGCGCCCATGCCGCCTGCGGTGCCACCCGGCCCGGTAACGGACTGCATCATGGAGCGCAGACCGTCGATAGCCTGAGGGTTCGGCTTCGCGGCCGTCTCGCTGGCCTTGGTCTCCTCCCCCTTGATCAAGTACGGCATCGGCGTCTCCCCGCGCGCGGCAGTAGCGGAGACAAGCGCCATGCCGAAGGGGCTGGCAAGGTCGAGGCCCTGGCCGTACCCGGCTTCCGTGCGGTCGAGCGGTTCTTCGCCGACGGGGATGGAACCAGTCATGGATTCCAACCCCGGAATCTCGTAGTCGATCCCCATACCGAACTGCTTGCCCACGCTCTGCAGCTCCCCCGGCTCGAGCCTCGTGGAAATGTCGGCAAACGTGGTGTTGCACGATCGCGCAAACGCAGTGTCCATTGGCACATTGCCCAGGCCGAATCCGGCGTAGTTGTTGACCACGCGCCCGTAGATATCCATCGATCCCGGACACGGCACGACCGACTCCGGCGTGAGCCCCTGCTTCTCCATTCCGGCGAAGGAGGTAATGATCTTGAACGTCGATCCCGGCGGGTACTGCCCCATCATGGCCAGGTTGCCGTCTTCATCGGCGGCTTTCGTCTGCGCCACAGCGAGAATTTCCCCTGTCGACGGGCGAATGGCCACGATCATCGCCTTCTGCCCGTTGATCGGCTCGAGGGCTTTCTCCGCCGCCGTCTGCACTTCATGCGACAAGCTGATGCTTATCGACGGCGACGGCCGCGCCTCATGAAACTCCACATCCTCCATCTCATTACCGTTTTCGTTGACAACGGCGATCTTCCACCCGGAGTCGCCTTCAAGGTCATCGCGGACGACTTCGCCAACGCGGGCCATGATGTCGGGAGCAAAAGATGGGTCGTTGTTGACCATTGAGGCTTCTTCGTTGAGCCGCACACCCGGGGTGCCCTTAAGGACGTCTTGGACGATCTTGTGCGTGCCAGCCGGAATCATCGCCACGGAGTAGACACCGGTGACGGACAAGAGTGAACTCTGCAGCTCGCCGGCTTCTCGGGTGGGCACAGACGAGTCCTCGGCATGGGCCTTCTCCAACGCGGAGGAGACGGCTGAGGCAACCTCGGCGTGGTTGCGCACTGCCTCGGTGTCCACAAGCAGACGGTAAGCAATGCCGGGGCTGAGCAGTGCCACTCCATCGGAGGAGACCACATTTGCTTGATCGGCGGGTACGGTACGCAGCTCCAAGTGGTGGCTGGCACCAAGCCGCGGGTGGAGGATCGAGGGCTGCCAGCGGATCGTCCAATCATCGTTGGACTGGGTCAAGGTCATCGACGCGTCATAGGACACGTTGCGGCCGCGCGGAAGTTGCCAGTCGAAGGTGTAGGTCGCCGTGGCGATGTTCTCTTGCTGGTCCACGTGGTTCAACGTGGCGGTGACACCCTCCATCTGCAGGCCGCCGACGGTGGCTTGGATAGAGGGGATGGCGGTGTCGGGGTCGTCGACAAGCTCCGACATCGCGTCGTAATCGAGCTCCTGCAATGCTTCGAGGAAGTCGTTGGCCACTGGCTGAGCGGGGTTCGGTTTCGGTGTGCAGGCCACCACCCCGAAGGCGAGTGCGAGCACAGCGAGGATCCCCGCAACACGCACTGTCAGCCTGGATTCCATGGGAGTTTAAAATAGCAGCGCGGCAAAGTTCTCCCACGCTGCCACTCTGAGCGGGTCGAAGGTCTACCTGGTGACCTTGACCTCAGCCTTGGCACCCTCGATCTCCTCGAGGCCCTCTTCCTCGGCGATGCGCTCTGCGTGAGCGATGAGGGTCTCCACGATCTTGGACTCCGGCACGGTCTCCACGACCTCGCCCTTAACGAAGATTTGGCCCTTACCGTTACCGGATGCCACACCGAGGTCGGCGTCGCGGGCCTCACCGGGACCGTTGACAACGCAGCCCATGACGGCGACGCGCAGCGGGTACTCCATGCCCTCGAGGCCAGCAGTGACCTCCTCGGCGAGCGAGTAGACATCCACCTGGGCGCGGCCACAAGACGGGCAGGACACGATCTCCAGCTTGCGGGGGCGCAGGTTGAGCGACTGGAGGATCTGGTCGCCGACCTTGATCTCCTCGACCGGGTCAGCGGACAGGGAGACACGGATGGTGTCACCAATGCCCTCGGCAAGCAGCGCACCGAAGGCCACGGAGGACTTGATCGTGCCCATGAAAGCCGGGCCAGCCTCCGTCACGCCGAGGTGCAGCGGGTAATCACACTGCTCAGCCAGCTGGCGGTAGGCCTCCACCATGAGCACCGGGTCGGAGTGCTTCACCGAGATGGCAATGTCGCCAAACCCGTGCTCCTCAAACAGGCTCGCCTCCCACAAGGCGGACTCCACGAGCGCTTCCGGGGTGGCCTTGCCGTACTTCTGCAGCAGGCGCTGGTCCAGGGAACCACCGTTGACACCAATGCGGATCGGGATGCCAGCGTCACCGGCTGCCTGGGCGACCTCTTTAACGCGGCCGTCGAACTCTTTGATGTTGCCGGGGTTGACGCGCACGGCAGCGCACCCTGCCTCAATCGCAGCGAAGATGTACTTCGGCTGGAAGTGAATGTCGGCGATGACCGGGATCGGGGATTTCTGCGCGATGGCCGGCAGCGCTTCAGCGTCCACCGTCTTCGGGCAGGCCACACGCACAATGTCGCAACCGGACGCGGTCAGCTGCGCGATCTGCTGCAGCGTGGCGTTGATGTCGTGCGTCTTCGTGGTGGTCATCGACTGCACGGTGATGGGGTGCTCCGAACCGACACCGACACCGCCGACGAAGAGCTGGCGGGTCTTACGGCGCGGAGCGAGGGTCGGAGGCGGGCCTTCGGGCATGCCCAAACCGATGGGTTGATTCATGGTCTACAGCCTAGCCGAAGAGCCGGACAGGATTAACCACGTCCGCCACCATGACCAACGCACCCACGCCGAGCAGCAACGCCGCCATGAAATAGGTCAACGGCATGAGTTTCTCGTAGTTCACCGGCCCACCCGGAGGCAGGCCGCGAAGGCGACGGAAGGCGTCCCGCACCTGCTCGAACAGGACGACGGCAATGTGACCTCCGTCCAGCGGCGGCAGCGGCACCAAGTTGAACAGGGCGAGGAAGAAGTTCAGCGAGACCAGCAGCATGAAAAACACGTCCCACATGGACCTCTCCACCAGTTCTCCACCGGTGCGCGACGCACCGACGACGCTGATCGGGCCCTCCACGTCACGCTCGCCGCCGAAGATCGCGGTGACTACGCCTGGGATCTTCGCCGGGAACGCAATTAGGCCTTCAACAGAAGCTTGGAGCATCTCCCCCGACAGGTTCGCCGCAGCTGGGATTGCTTCGACCGGACCGAACTGCTTCACCGCGTCTTTCACGGGCGCGCTGGTGAGACCAATGGCACCCGCCGTATAGGCCTGCCCTTGAGGGTCGAGGCGCTGGACGGAGGCGAGGGGGACGCGAATAAGCACCTCGCTCTCACCGCGCCCCACAGTGAGTTCAATGGTCTCGCCCGGGCGCTCGAGCACGTAGTCGCGCAGATCGACGAAGCTTTCCAGCGCCTGTCCATCGACAGCAAGGAGCTTGTCGCCCGGCTCGATGCCGGCGGTACCAGCAGGTCCGGGGCCAGTGCAGTCAGCGAGCGTTTCCGCATCGACCTGGTCGGAGGTGCAGCTGACCTCGCCCACCGTTGGCGTGCGGTCGGCGTAGGGGTTCGGGATGCCAGCTGTCACCGCGACGATGTAGAGGACGAGGAATCCGAGGAACAGGTTCATGATGATGCCGCCGCTCATCACCGCCACCCGCTGCCACCACGGTTTGCGGTACATCGCGTGCGGTTTTTCCTCCGGCGTGAGCGGATCCATCGCGGTCATGCCTGCAATGTCGCAAAACCCTCCGAACGGCAGTGCGGCAAGACCGTACTCGGTCTCCCCCACTTTCTGCGACACAAGCGTGGGCCCGAAGCCAATGAAGTAACGGCGCACGCGCATGCCGAACGCCTTCGCGGTGAGCATGTGCCCGGCTTCGTGCAGCGCGATCGACAGCGCAATGCACAGCGCGAATACAACGACGCCTACGAGCATGCGTCCACCAGCTCATTCGCCCGTACGCGCGCTTGCTTTTCGACGTCTACAACCTCCCCGAACGACCCCGCCTGAACCGCGAAATCGGACGCGGCGTCGAGCACGTCGCCCACCACGTCGACGATTTGGGGAAACCGGATCCGCCCGGCTAGGAACGCGGCCGCAGCTTCCTCGTTGGCGGCATTGTAGACGGCGGGGTACGTCCCGCGCAGGCGGGAGACCTCGCGGGCGAGTTTGACGGCGGGAAAAGTGTCTTCGTCCAGGGGCTCAAAACGCCAGTCCATCGCCTGGGTGAAGTCGAGGCTGTGCTGCGCCTTAGGCACGCGGCCTGGCCACGCCAGCGCATGGGCGATCGGCATCTTCATCGACGGCGGGGAGGCCTGGGCGATGGTGGCACCGTCGCAGAACGTGACCATGGAGTGGACGATGGACTGCGGGTGAACGGTGACGTCGATGATGTCGGGGCTGATGCCGAACAGCAACGTCGCCTCAATCAGCTCCAAGCCCTTGTTCACCATCGTTGCGGAGTTGAGCGTGTTCATCTGCCCCATCGACCATGTCGGGTGCGCGGCCGCCTGCTCCGGGGTGACATCCCACATCTGCTCGCGCGTCCAACCGCGGAAAGGGCCACCGGAGGCCGTGAGGACGTAGCGGGACACTTCCTCCGTGCGGCCTGCCCGGAGGCACTGGGCCATCGCGGAGTGCTCCGAATCGACGGGCACGAGCTGGCCTTTCTTCGCGCGTTCCAGGACGAGGTCACCGCCGGCGACGAGGGACTCCTTATTAGCGAGCGCCAGGATTGCCCCGGTATCCAGCGTCGCCAGCGTGGCGGCAAGACCGAGGGAGCCCACGAGAGCGTTCAGGACGACGTCCGCGGTCGCACTGATCACCAGTTCCTCGGCGGTGGTGAGAACTTCGCCGCCCAGCACCTCCGAGATGACCTGCGCCGCCTCAGGCTTAGACACGGCTACTTGTTCGGCTGACAGGCCGAACTGCCGGGCTTGAGCAATGATCGCCTGCGGATCCGATCCTGCGGCCGCGATGCCCGCTACCTCGAAATTCTCCGGATTGTCTCCTATGACGTCCAACGCCTGGGTGCCGATCGATCCTGTCGAGCCGAGAATGAGTACTTTTCGCACCCGACCATTCTCACACACGCCGACCGTTCTACCCCGCTGCCCTGGTCATTTCGCTGGTCTTTCTAGGCGGGGTCAAACTAAGGGATAGCTGGGTCAACCGATCGTGCTGGAGATCGCAATCATTCGGGGGGACCAATCGTCCCAACCGGGTGCGATGTGCCAATATAATAGGAACGTACTTCTATTTACCGTGCTATTTCCGTGCAAGGAGTTTGCTGTGAGCGCTAAGGATGACGCACCCCAGGTCTACAACGGTGTTTCCGAGGCTGATGTCCCCTCTGCCAAGTTCGGCTGGAGCGAGCTGAAGCCGGCCACCATCCAGATTGCCGGCTGGATCTCTGTGGCGTTCCTCATCGCCTACAACTTCGGTAACCACCAGGGCCACGTCGAAACGATCTGGCTCATCTCCCTTGCCGTGCTCATCGCCCTGGGCCTAATCCTCTTCGCGATCCGCCCGGAGCTGTCCACCGCCCGCACTGTGACGGCCCACAACAAGCCGGTCGGCCACGTCGAGCCGAACTGGACCTACATGCAGAAGACTCTGACCGGCCCCTACGCTGAGCTGACGGACAGCCAGCTGCGCGCTCTGAATATCGACCCGGCAACGGTTCGCCAGCAGGCCCCGGCCGGCCAGCGCACCGCCGTCGGCGCAGGCCACTCCACTCACACCCGCGCCGCCTTCGACGAGGTCATTGCCGCACCGGAGATCCCGAACCGCCGCGAGACCGTGCACGTCGAGGACAAGTAGTCCCCGTAGCCTTAAGCCGGCACCTTCCGCAACGCAAAAACCCCGCTTCAGCGGGGTTTTGTTGTTATAGCGCTAGGAAACGTGGGGGTGAGACCCGGTGGGACTAAGCGCCGGCCTTCTCCCCCGCCTGCTTTTCATCGGCAGCTAGCTGGCCACAAGCAGCTGCGATCTCTTGACCCTTGGTATCGCGGACCGTGCAGGTGACGCCTTGGGCAATGACACGGCGGACGAACTCGTCCTGGCGCTCGCGCGGGGAGGCGTCCCACTTCGACCCTGGGGTCGGGTTGAGCGGGATGAGGTTGACGTGGACGAGGGGGCCGAGCGCGTCGTGAAGCTTCTGGCCCAGCATGTCCGCGCGGAAGTCATGGTCGTTGATGTCGCGGATAAGCGCGTACTCAATCGACACACGGCGTCCGGTCTGGTCCGCGTAGTAGCGGGCGGCGTCCAGCACATCCTGAACGGTGAAGCGGTTGTTCATCGGGACGAGTTCGTCGCGCAGTTCATCGTCAGGCGTGTGGAGGGACACGGCGAGGGTGACGGAAAGGCCTTCGTCGGCAAGCTTGCGGATCGCCGGGGCGAGACCGACCGTGGACACCGTCACGTTGCGCTGGGAGATGCCGAAGCCGTGCGGGGCCGGGCTGACAATCTGGCGCACCGCGGACACGACGCGGTTGTAGTTGGCCAGCGGCTCGCCCATGCCCATGAACACGACGTTGGTCAGGCGGGAGCCTTCGGCCTCCATCATCGCGGCGGCTTCACGGACCTGGTCGACGATCTCCGCAGTGGACAGATTGCGGTCGAGGCCGCCCTGGCCGGTCGCGCAGAACGGGCACGCCATGCCGCACCCTGCCTGCGACGAGATGCACAGGGTGGCGCGGCCCGGATAGCGCATCAAGACGGACTCCAGAAGAATGCCGTCGTGCAAGCGCCACAGCGTCTTGGTGGTGTCGCCGTTGTCGGTCTCCACCTTGCGCACCGGGGTGAGCAGACGCGGGAACAGGGAATCCTTGACCAGCTCGCGCTGCGCGGCGGGCAAATCCGTCATCGTGGACGGGTCCGCCTCGAAGCGGCCGTAGTAGTGGCGCGCGATCTGATCGGCGCGGAACTTAGGCAGGCCGAGTTCACCGAGCGCTTCAATCCGCTCTTCCTCGCTCAGGTCGGCGAAGTGCTTCGGCGGCATGCCGCGCTTGGGCGACAGCAACTGGATCTTTGGAAAATCACTCATGACGTGCCCCATTGTGGCACGGGATAGCGCAGTTAGCGAATAGCAACCAGAGGCACGGGTGAGACGGCCGTTAGATCACCACGACACTCATCAGCAGCCACGTCGCAGCGGCGGCCGGCAGAATGCCATCGACGCGGTCCATCATGCCGCCATGGCCGGGCAAAAGCCCCGACATGTCCTTGATGCCCAGCTCACGCTTGAACTGGCTTTCCACCAGGTCGCCCATGGTGGCGCAGAGCACGGTCCCCACGCCAAAGATGAGTCCCGTCCACCACGGGCTCGCCAGCATGAACATGCCCGTCAACACGCCTGTCACCGCGCCAAACAGCACTGAACCCGCAAAGCCTTCCCAGGACTTCTTGGGGCTGACGGCCGGTGCCATGGGATGGGAGCCGAACAGAACTCCAGCGACGTAGCCACCCACGTCGTTCGCCACCACACACGCGATGAATGTGAGGATGAAATGGCTACCGGTGACATCCCCTGACTCCAGCCGGGAAATCATCGCGGCGAAGGAGCCAAACAGCCCGATCCACACGAGCACGAAAATGCTCACCGCAGTATCGCGGACGTAGTTCTGCGGCGGAGTGTTCCTCCCGTGGAAGAACAGACGGGAGAACATGATGGCCAGCGCACTGACCGTGAACGTGGCCAGCAGGCCCGGGTACCCGAACGGCCAGGTGGACACGACCATGCTCAAACCGAGCACGATGATGGTGAACCTGTACACCCCGAAACCGTGCTCGCGCAGGCGCGTGAGCACCTCCCACATGGCCAACGCCATGGCGAGACACACCACGGGGTACCACATCACGGGACCCACCCATGTGGCCACCAGCACGAGGGCGATCAGCGCGAGACCCGTCGCGATAGCGGCGGGGAGGTTACGGCCTGCGGAGTTCTTCGGCTTCGGCAAATGCACCCGGCGTGAATGGCCGGCTGCTGGTGCCTCGCTGTCTGTCACAGGCTTATACCTCGAGCAGTTCTGCTTCCTTCTTGTTCACCAGGTCGTCGATCATGTCGACGTACTTGGCAGTGGTCTTGTCCAGCTCTTTCTCCGCAGCGGAGACTTCGTCCTCGCCGGCGTCGCCGTCCTTCTGGATCTTCTTCAGCGCATCCATGCCGGAGCGGCGGACGTTGCGGATTGCAATCTTGCCGTCTTCGCCCTTGCCCTTAGCCTGCTTGACCAGGTCACGGCGACGCTCCTCCGTCAGCTGCGGGATGGTCACACGGATGACCTGGCCGTCGTCCGTCGGGTTGACACCCAGGTCAGAGTTACGGATGGCGTTTTCAATCTCACCCATGGTGGACGGGTCGTACGGCTTGATCAGCAGCATGCGCGGCTCCGGCACGGAGATGGTGGCCATCTGGTTGATCGGCGTGGGTGCGCCGTAGAACTCCGCCATGACGCTGTTGAACATCGCCGGGTTCGCGCGGCCCGTGCGGATGGTCACCAGCTCGCCGCGGGTGTGCTCCACGGAGTTGGTCATGCGCTCTTCAGCGTCGAGCAATACGTCATCGATCATGGGTTCATCCTTCACTGATCCTGATTGTGTTCTCTACCAACTTAGCAGTGCCAGCTACCGTCATAGACTGTAGAACACTATGCACCCCGCCTTCGCGTATCTTGCCCCGGATCCGCAGCCCGTAACTACGGGCCGCTTGAGCGGCTGGGTCATCCCTGCTAAAGATCTGTCCGATGTCGCAGGCATGCCCACCACCGGCGGAAACCCGCAGCGCACATACGTTGCGGGGACCACCAGCCCCTTTTTAGCTGCTCTCCAGCGCGAGGGCGCGACGATCAACGGCAAGACAGCCACCTCCGAGCTTGGCGCCACGATCTATGCCGAGCGTCCCGACGTTCCTGTGCTCACTTCACCTGCCTATCCGGGCGCGACTCCAAGCGGGTCATCCACCGGGGCTGCTGTCGTCGTCGCCGAGGGCCTGCACCGCGCGGCGCACGGCAGCGACGCGGGCGGCTCTTTGCGCGTTCCGGCCGCCGCATGCGAGGTTGTCGGTTTCAAGCCCGCGGGTACCAGCAAGACCGTGTCCACCGACGGCTTCATCACAGCGACAGTCGCGGACCAGCAGTTCTTGCACAACGCGCCCAATGCTTATCGACGCCTGCGCGTCGGCCTCCTCACCACTCCCCTCTTCTCCACTGAATCGGTGGTCAGCCCCGACCGAATAGCAGTCGTTGAGCAGGCGGCGGAGGTGCTCGGGGGCAGCTGCGACGTCGTTAAGCTCCACCCGTATCAGGCGGCCGCAGAGACGTTTACGCACTTCACCCGCCGTATCCAGCAGGCGTTCGTGAAGGTGGACCCGCTGGACAGTGCCTACATTTCCTGGTTGAAGGAGCAAGGTATCGCCGTGACTGCCGCGCAGCTCGCGGAGGATCAGCGCCATATTGCCGGATTGTCGCAGGCATTGCAGCGTGAGTGGGGTGTGGATGTGCTGCTCACCCCGACCGTCGCTACAGATCCCCCGCCGGTGGGTCACTTTTCCGCGATGAGCCCAGCGGAGAGCTTCGCCGCGCAGACTGCGTGGTCGCCGTGGTGCTCTCTTTTCAACCTCACTGGCGGGCCGGCGATTGCTGTCGGGCCCATCCACATCGGCGGTATTACTGCCAGCGACAGCGAGGTGCTCGCGCTCGCCGCAGAAGTCGAAGACGTGTGGCAGGAATGGAAGGCGGCTAGAGGAGTCTGACCATCGCCACGCCGGCGAAGACGAGGACAAGCCCCCCGATACGCGCACCGTTGATGCGCGTGCGCGCCGAGCCGAACAACCCGAGCGCCTCAATGACCTGGCCGCAGATGATCGCGCCGGCCAGCTGAGCAATGACCGTCGTTCCAGTGCCCAAGATGGGTGCGAGCGTGGCCATGCCCACGACGAAGATCGCGCCGAAGACACCCCCGAGCCACATCCACCACGGCCCGGGCTCAATCCCGGTGAGCAGGGCTTTGCGGGATGTCGATTCGAGCATGCTGAGCAAAAGCAGCAGGACAACTCCAACGAACAAGCTGATCGTGCCGGCCTGCAATGAACTGCCCAGCACAGTGCCCAGGTGACCATTGACGGCGGTCTGCGTAGCCGAGCACATGCCCATGAGCACTCCGAAGGCGCGCCATCCCCAGGCGGCACCGGCGTCAGCGCGTCCCTCCCCGAGCCCCGGCTGCGAACCGGGAGTGCCCAGGACATGAACAGTCACAATGCCAGCCACCACGACGAACGCCCCGAGCACGCGCCAGAACGTCGCCTCGTTTTGGGGAGAGTTATACAGCCCGAAGTGGTCGATGACCAGGGCCATGATCACTTGCCCCAGGATCGGGATGATGATCGTTTCCACCGCGCCCAGCATGGGAAACAAAACCACGCTGCCAGTGAGGAAAACCACGCCCATAGCGCCGCCGATCCACACCCACCACGGCTGCGCGGCAGCCGCCGCAAAATCGACGTTCGGCCCGGAAACGGCAAGGGCCACCGCCGCGGCGCAGCACAGCGCGACGAAGAAAGAAATGAGCGATGCCGGGATCGGTGCGCCGATGCTGCTACGCAGCCGGGCGTTCACCGCAGTCTGGGCAGGAACAACTGACCCGACACCGAGGGCGGCTCCAACTAGCAATTACCGGGCCGCCTACTGGACGAGGGTGCCGATGCGCTCACCGGCGACAGCACGCGCAATATTGCCCTCTTTGAGGAGGTTGAACACCAAGATGGGCATGTTGTTGTCCATGCACAGGCTGAACGCGGTGGCGTCGGCGACCTTGAGACCCTTCTCGATCGCCTCGCGCGGGGTGATCTCGGTGTAGAGTTCCGCGTCCGGGTTGGTGCGCGGGTCGTCGGAGTACACGCCGTCGACAGCCTTAGCCATGAGGAGTACCTCACACCCGATCTCGAGGGCGCGCTGAGCAGCAGTCGTGTCGGTGGAGAAGTACGGCATACCCATGCCTGCACCGAAGATGACCACGCGACCCTTCTCCAGGTGGCGGGATGCGCGCAGCGGCAGGTACGGCTCCGCGATCTGCGCCATGTTAATGGCGGTCTGCACACGGCAGTCCACGCCCAGCTGCTGCAAGAAGTCCTGCAGCGCCAAGCAGTTCATCACCGTGCCCAGCATGCCCATGTAGTCGGAGCGGGCGCGGTCCATGCCGCGCTGCTGCAATTCCGCACCGCGGAAGAAGTTACCGCCACCGATGACCACCGCCACCTCGGTGCCGCTCTGAGCAATATCGGCGATCTGGCGGGCCACGTTCTCCACCACATCCGGGTCGATGCCGACCTTGCCGCCGCCGAACATCTCACCTCCCAGCTTGAGCATGACGCGGTTGTATCCGCGGCGAGACTGGACGTGATCTTCGTTGATCGGGTCGGTCACCGAAAGCTCCTTCGACGGGGTTCGACAGGGGGCGGGCTATTCCGCCGACCCAGTCTACTCGCACTGGAGGCTGCAAAAGCAAGACCCCGGTGCCGTCGACAAGCGACGATACCGGGGTCCGCGGAAAGCGTGAGCTTACTGCTGGCCAACCTCGAAACGGATGAAGTCAGTCACAGTGATGCCGGACTCCTCAGCGAACTGACGGACAGTCTTCTTGGAGTCAGCCAGGGACGGCTGCTCGAGCAAAGCAACATCCTTGAAGAAGCCACCCAAGCGGCCTTCGACGATCTTCTCGATGGCAGCTTCCGGCTTGCCCTCGTTGCGGGTGATCTCCTCCTGGACCGCGCGCTCCTTCTCCACGACATCAGCCGGGACGGAGTCCTTGTCCAGGTAGCGGGCCTTCATAGCGGCGATCTGCAGAGCAACCTGGTGAGCAGCCTCAGCGCTGTCACCGGTGTAGGCGACGAGCACGCCCACTGCCGGCGGCAGGTCGGCAGCCTTCTGGTGCAGGTAGACCTCCACGTTGTCGCCCTCGATGGTGGCGGCGCGGCGCAGCTCCAGCTTCTCGCCGATCTTCGCGGACAGGTTCTGCAGCACCTCGGTAGCCGGCTGACCGTTGACGTCAGCGTTGGCCAGCTCCTCCGGGGTGTTCGCCTTCACAGCGGCCGCGGCCTGGGCAATCTGGTCGGCGGTCTGCTTGAACTCCTCGTTCTTGGCAACGAAGTCGGTCTCAGAGTTGATCTCAACGATGGTATTGCCGGCGACGGCGACCAAGCCCTCCAGGGCGTTGCGCTCAGCGCGCTTGCCCACGTCCTTTGCGCCCTTGACGCGCAGGATCTCAACGGCCTTGTCAAAGTCTCCGCCGGCCTCTTCCAGGGCCTTCTTGCAGTCGAGCATGCCGGAACCGGTGGTTTCGCGCAGCTTCTTCACGTCTGCAGCGGTGTAGTTCGCCATAGTGGGGCGAGCCTCCTCGTTATTGGATCTTCGTTCTTTATGTAGTTCGCTAGACAGCGTAGTGGACTCGCGCGGAGTTTGCCGGAGCTGTCTTACACCACGACAAACCCCCGCGTCCCGCACCCTTCGTGGCGTTTTATGCTCACAGGGCGCACTGCGGGCGCGGGGGTCACATTCGCGATGTCACGTGTTTTAGACCGGGTCGACGTCGTTGTTCGGGTTGTCGACGTTCTCCACAGCCTCAGCTGCAGCCTCCTGCGCCGGAGCGGAAGCAGCGTCTGCCTCCTGAGCGGCCGGGGTTGCCGGGGTGCCCTGCGGCGCAGCGGTCTCGGTGGCCTCCACGTCTGCGACAGCCTCAGCAACGTTCTCGCCAGAAGCGTTTGCCGGAGCCTCAGCCTGAACCTCGGCGATGCCGGCGTCCTGGGTGGTGCCAGCTGCCGGAGCGTCACCAGCAGCCTCGCGAGCCTTTGCCAGCTGGCGCTCCTCGCGCTGCTGCTTACCAGCAACAACAGCCTCGCCCACGATGTGGGTGAGCAGCTTGACGGAGCGGATCGCGTCGTCGTTGCCCGGGATCGGGTAGTCGACGGTGTCCGGGTCGCAGTTGGTGTCCAGGATGGCGACAACAGGGATGCGCAGCTTCTCTGCCTCGGCGACAGCGATGTGCTCCTTGTTGGTGTCCACGATCCACAGTGCGGACGGGGTCTTGGTCATGTCGGAAATGCCGCCCAGCACGCGCTCGAGCTTGGTGCGCTCGCGGTTGAGCATGAGGATTTCCTTCTTGCCGCGGCCAGCGTAACCGTCCTCGGCAGCGTCCATGGCCTGCAGCTCCTTCATGCGGGCGAGGCGCTTGGACACGGTCTGGAAGTTGGTCAGCATGCCACCGAGCCAGCGGTGGTTGACGTACGGCATGCCCACACGGTCAGCTTCTTTCTGGACAGGCTCCTGAGCCTGCTTCTTGGTGCCGACGAAGAGGATGGTGCCGCCGTGTGCGACGGTCTCCTTGACAAACTCGTATGCCTCGTCGATGTAGGTCAGCGTCTGCTGCAGGTCGATGATGTAGATGCCGTTGCGGTCGGTGAAGATGAAACGACGCATCTTCGGGTTCCAACGACGCGTCTGGTGGCCGAAGTGCACACCGGCGTCGAGGAGTTCACGCATGGTTACGACTGCCATGGGAATGTCTCCTTGGGAGTTAATCGTGTTCGGTTACTTGTCTGTTGTGCGGGTTTTGCCCGCACCCTAGCGACGAGCCGCACCCACGCCCTCAAAAATTTTCACCGGGCAGGGAACCGCCCGTGTGCTCATGTTCGTGGGACCGTTGCGGGTAGCAGCACCTGTGTTGCGCAAGGCCCTTGACGCAAGGGCCTTACCAGGCATTTTCATCGCGCGTAGTCAGCACACCCCGCAGGGCACACTGCTAGTAGTTGAGTCTACATCGTTCCAGCGTATGCGCCAATTCACGGCGCGCGGACGAACCGGGATTGTGGATAAGCCGGCGTTTTCCACAGGGCATTTCGCTTAGCGACGCATCCTCCCACCATCCCCGCCACACTGAACCCCATGAACACCCGCTCCGTTTCACCCTTGTTAGCCGCGCTTGTGATGCTCACGACGCTTGTGACGGGCATCTCCGCTGCCACCCCAGCCGCCGCCTATGTCGACCCGACAACAGGTACCCCGCACGCCACAGGCGTTACCCGCAGCGCCGACATCCCGGAGAAGAATTGGCTGCCCGGCCACCGCGGCGTCGACCTAGCTGCCCGCACCGGCCAAGACATCCTCGCGGCCGGGGAGGGAGTGGTCGCTTTCACCGGTCTTGTCGTCGGCATGCCGACGGTCTCCGTCGACCACCCAGACGGCATCCGCACCACCTATCAGCCTGTCCACGCCACAGTGAAGGTTGGCGACCACGTCCGTGAAGGCCAGCCGATCGGAAGAATGGCCCACCCCATGGCGGGCCATGCGGGCCTCCATTGGGGTGCGCGCACCGGCAAAGACTCCTATATCAACCCGCTGAGCCTGCTCGACGCCCCGCCGATCCGGCTCAAACCCGTCACCGGTCAGCGTGTCACGCCCGCGGGTGCGCCTGGTCGTACACGTTCTTGAGCCGCTGCGCGGAGACGTGCGTGTAGATCTGCGTCGTCTGCAGCGACGAGTGCCCGAGCAACTCCTGCACCACACGCAGGTCCGCCCCGCCTTCGAGCATGTGCGTTGCCGCACTGTGCCGCAGGGCGTGGGGGCTCAGATCCGTGTCACCGGTGCGCTGCGCGGCGCGTTCCACCACGCGCCGCACTTGCCGCTGGTCAATCCTCCCGCCCCGGGAGCCGAGGAACAGCGCGTGCCCGCTCTTCTCCCCCACGAGTTCGGTGCGGCGGGTCTTCCACTCCTCGATGGCTGCCGTGGCACGCTCCCCAAACGGCACAACCCGCTGTTTGTTGCCTTTTCCGGTGACGCGGGCAAGCCCTTGCTTGGTATCGACATCATCCACATCGAGTCCCGTCAGCTCCGCCACGCGCATGCCTGTCGCGTACATCAACTCAAGCATGGCCCGGTCACGTGCGGCTTCTGGTCCGTCGGAGTCAGGATTGATTTCCGCCTCGACGAGCTCGCCCGCCCGCGACGGAGTCACCACGTCGGGCAGGTGACGGTTGATCTGGGGAGTCACCAGCCGCGCTGCGACATCGGAGTCGAGGTAGCCGCGCTCGTACGCCCACGTCGAAAAGCTTCGCGCTGCGGCGGTACGCCGCGCCATTGTGGAGCGCGCAAGGCCCTGCCGCATCGCGTCGGCGAGCCACCCGCGTAGGGCGATGAGGGTGAAATCGTCGAAGGTCGGAGCAACCTCGGCCAAGGTGCGCAGGTCGCTGCGGTAGCCCTTGACTGTCGCCTCGGAGCAGCCTTTGACGAGCAGCGCGTGATCAGCGAAGTCATCGATGGCCTCTTCTAACTGCGCCATCGCCCAACCTCCGGAACTCTACTTCTCATCTTCAGTGGAAGTATAAGACTGCCGATTCCGCTTTCCGGAACATCCGCGCATGCCCCGATTCAGGTTCACGGCCTTGCTGAGCGAACACCCAAGAAGACCAGGACCGCCCCGCCGGCCAGATCAATCCGCCTTTTCCATGTGGCGATGTTGAATCGAGCTGACATGGCCACCAAACCAGTCGACCAGAGCCCTAACCACGCGGCCATCACTAAGACATGCACGAAGGCGAGAGTGACCATCGATCCCACCCCGACAGATTGGACGGGCACAAACTGCGGAGCCAACGTGAGATACACGGTAGCCGCTTTTACGTTCAGCACATTAGCGAGGTACGCACGCCCAATTTCTTTCGCTGCGTTTTTTGCTGGAGGACGAACAACGGCCGTGCTGGATCCTTGCCCGCGAGCAGCTCGGACTACCAAGAGCGAGCCAAGCGCTACGAGGTACACCGCGCCGACTAGGCGCAGTATTTGATAAGCCTCAGCGGAACGCATCACCACCGCTGCGAGCCCGACACCAGCAAAGAGACCGTGCGTGAGAATTCCCAGGGCAGTGCCCGCAATGACCGCCCGAGCTCCGCGACGATCCCCTGCCAGACCGCGGGCACTGACCAAAGTGAAGCTCGCACCCGGCGTGACCACGAGCGGCGCCACCGCGAGACCGAATCCGAATAGTGCAGCAAGTGAAAGCACACCGGAATTATGCCAGAACGACGCTGCCCGGCAGCCAAAAGTTTCAGACCCGGTAAATCATCGCCAGCCCAACATCCGGTCCTGCGCTGCACCCCAGCTCGGCTAACAATGGAAACCCATAAGCTTTTTTGCATTTTCGTGCCGTTGAAATCGCCTCTACAAACACCCAGTTCAGATGTTACTGCTGTTGCAGGTGTTACTTGACGCGTGGACGGCACGAAAGCGCAGCAGCCAGCGCGGCGCTTCACACGCGAAAGTGCCGCGCCGCCGTCTAGTTCTCGCTCCTTTCCCACATCTGCTCTTTCCTGACCACGAGCCCTTTTTTGTGCAGGTCCATCAGTAGGTGGACGGTGAGGGCGAGTGTGAACCCGCTCGCCTGGGCAACGGCCTCGGCGTCGATTCCGCCCGCTCCGGCCACTGGCAGCGAGTCGTAGACGCGCAGCTCGTTGCGGGAGAGCTTCTGGATCGCGTCTGCCTCGAAGTCGATCTCCAACTGTCCATCGGCATCAGTGGAGCCGATCGCGCCGAGCTGCTGGTGCGCATCGTCGGCACTGAGCACCATGTCAGCCCTGTCGTTTCTGATGGCCAGATTCGTTCCCAGCGAGCCCGGCCCCAGGATCGGCCCCGGCACAGCGAGCGGAATGCGGTTGTACGTCTTCACCCATTTCAGCGTGTTCAACGCGCCCGACCGGAACGCAGCCTCGACGACGATCGACCCTTGAGTCAACGCCGCCACGAGCCGGTTTCGAGTCAGGAATCGGTGCCGGTCCGGAGTCATTCCCGGCGGGTACTCGGTGACAATGGCACCGCCCTCAGCCGCGATCCGGTCAAACAGTTTGCCGTTGCGCTTCGGGTAGATCTGCCCCGGCCCGCACGCGGCCACAACAACGGTCAACGCCTGGTTGTTCAAGGCGGTCTCGTGGGCGACGGTGTCAATACCCAGTGCCCCGCCGGACACGATCGTGTACCTATGCCGCGCAAGACCGGTACACAAATCCGCGGTTGCGTGGTGGCCGTAGGCGCTCGCCGCTCGCGTGCCGACGATCCCCACCGACTGCGCGAACAACTGCGCCAGGTTCGTATTGCCCCGCGCCCACAAGGAGTGCGGTGGGTACCCCTCAGGCGGGAGGGGCTCTTCGTCGGCAGCCGGGCCCAGGCCCCGCTCCTGCTTGCTCAACGCGCTGCCGAATGACGCTGCGATCTCATCGGCGGGCCACTCCGGATCCTCCGGGGTGATCAACGAGTATCCGTGCTGCGCGGCCTCCTCCAGGTCTTCGGCGGGACGGTCCCAGGTGTAGCGCGATTCTGTCGCGGGACCCAGCTCCCCCAGCCAACTCGCACGGGTGCGGATGCCGCGGGCAAGCTCGTCGGCATCGCGCCCGGCACCCAAGTGCGCGAGCAAGTGGCGGTTGGGCCCCTCCACGACCCGGTTCAAATATGCCCACGACTCAAGTTTCGATGCACTCATACCAGTACTCCCCTCTCCTTGGATGCGCGCAGTTCCAGCGCATCGAAAACGTGCTCCAGGCTCGGCCGCTCCGCGCCCGCGAGATCGGCGATGGTCCACGACAGACGCAGGATCCGGTCGACTCCCCGCTGCGTGATGTCGCCATTCGCCAAGGCACCCTCAATCACCGCCATGCCGGCGTCATCCGCCGGAAAGTGCCGCCGCAATGTCGCCCCCGCAACGCGCGAATTGGTTGCCGCGCGCACGCCTGCTTTCTCCCACCGGTGCTTGGCCCGGTCACGCGCCGCCAACACTCGCTGCGCGATCGCTTCCGACGGTTCGTTGTCGGCCCTGCCCACCACCGCCCCGACCGAAGACGTCCTGAGCGAGATATCGACGCGATCACGCAGCGGGCCCGACACATTGCGCAGATAGTTAACACGTTCCATCGGCCGGCAGGTGCACTTCTCCGGCACGTCCACCCCGCAACGACATGGATTCGCCGCCATGACCAGCTGAAAGTTCGCCGGGTACACCACCTCCCGGCGCGCCCGGGTAAGCCGAACTTCCCCCTTTTCCAGCGGCACGCGCAGCCCGTCGAGGGTGTCGGCAGGGATCTCGCTGACTTCGTCGAGAAACAGCACGCCATGATGCGCGTGGCTCACGGCACCCGGTCGCGGAATCCCGGAACCACCACCAATCAGCGCCGCCTTGCTTAACGACGGATGCGGCGCCACAAAGGGAGCTTGCCCTATCACCTCACCACTCGACTCCCCGGAAATGGAATGAATCGCGGTGGCCTCGACGACTTGCTGTGACGAAAGCTCGGGCAGGATGGACGGCAACCGCTCGGCCAGCATGGATTTGCCCGAACCCGGTGCGCCGATCATGAGAATGTGGTGCGCCCCGGCGGCAGCGATCTCGAAAGCGCGGCGCTCTTGCTCTTGCCCGACGACATCCCGGAAATCGGCAACCGGGACCGAACGCACGACGTGGTCGACCTTCTCCAAGCCGGGCAGTTCCCGCTCCCCCGCGAGCCATTGCCACGCTTCGGTGAGACTCTGCGCAATCCGCACACTGGGGTGGCCAACCAATGCCGCTTCTTGAGCGTTACCGGCGGGAATGACGATGTGCTCGATGGTTCGGAGCGGGTCGCTGTGGAGGGCATCGAGGATGATCTGCAAAATGCCGTCGACACGCCTGAGCTGGCCACTCAACCCCAGTTCGCCGACTACCAGGCAGCCCTTGAGGCGACGCTCGATAACCGGATCCATGCTGGCCAAAACGGCCAGCGCGATAGGGAGATCGAATTGTGAGCCGGCTTTCGGCAAGTTGGCCGGTGAGAGCGAGACCATGATCTTCGTCCGCGGCCACGGCAAGCCCGAGTTGGCCACCGCGGTGCGGATCCGGTCCCGGGACTCCCCGACAGCTTTGTCACCGAGGCCGACAATGTGCATCCCCGGCAAGCCGGGACCGACGTTGGCCTCCACGGTGACCGAATGCGCCGTCACGCCTTCGACCGTGGCGGAGTAGGTGCTAGCAAGAGCCATCGTCGACTCCTTGGTAGAGGCGGGTGTGGCAGTCGTGACCGTCGAAAAGCACTTCGACAACGTCGAACCGCACCTGCCTGAACGGTTTATCTCTGAGCCAGTGCACCGCGGCTTTGCGCATGCGCGCAAGCTTGCGTGCGGTCACGGATTCAGCGCCGCCGAAGTTCGTGCCCCGGCGCGTTTTCACCTCCACGAACACAGTCGTGCCGTCTGTGGCCATGGCGATAATGTCTATCTCCCCATCGCGACAGCGGTAGTTGCGCGCCACGATGATGTACCCCGCTTGTTCGTAGCGGGTGGCTACCTCTGTCTCCCCCAGTGCTCCCAGCATGTACTGGTCGCGTGGCGTGATGCCCGCAGTCATGTATCCCCCTGTTGTCCAGAACCTGTGTGAAGAGTCGTGCTGAAACGATCTACTTCGTTGGACTACCGGAGAACCTCGATCGGTTCCGTCAGGGGGAGAGAAACATCCGAGAACGACAAAACCTGTGGATAACCACCGTTATCCACAGGTCCTATTAGCGGCCAGAGCTAGAAAAGGGGTCACTCAGGAATGACCATCTCCGGCTTATCCAGCTCCTCGATGTTGACGTCCTTGTAGGTAATCACGCGGACGTAGCGGACGAAACGGACCGCACGGTACATGTCCCAGACCCACGCGTCTGACATGCGGACCTCGTAGTAGACATCCTTGCCCTCGGTGTGCGGGATCAGCTCCACGGCGTTGGCCAGGTAGAAGCGGCGGTCTGTCTCGACCACGTAGGAGAACTGGCTGACCACGTCGCGGTACTCGCGGTAGAGGGACAGCTCCACCTCTGCTTCGTAGTTGTCCAGTTCCTCAGCACTCATTGTGTCCGGCTCCTCATGTACATCTCGTGGGCAGCTGCAACGTTGGCATAAGTGTAGCGATGCTCCGCGCTCGCACCGTGACGGCGCACCGCATCCATGTGCGCCGCCGTGCCGTAGCCCTTATGGCTCTCCAAGCCGTAGTCAGGGAAAGTCTCCGCCATCTTCGTGATGAGCCGGTCGCGGCTGACTTTCGCCAGCACGCTCGCCGCGGCGATACAGCGGGCGGTGTAGTCCCCTCCGATGATCGGCAACTGGGGCATGGTAAGGCCCGGGACGCGGAATGCGTCGACAAGCGTGAAGCCCGGCCTCAGTCCAAGACCTGCGATAGCCAGGCGCGCGCCGTCAAGGTTGGCGTTCTGGATCCCGCGCCGATCCACCTCCGCGGCAGGGATATGCACGACGCAGTGGGCATCCGAGGAGGTAAGGATGGCGTCGTAAAGCACTGCTCTTTTGGCAGGCGTGAGCTTCTTGGAATCCGTCAGACCGTCGAGCGGTGGAATGGGCTTGTCGGGCAGTACGCACGCGGCGATAGTGACAGGGCCGAAGCATGCGCCGCGGCCGGCTTCGTCGATACCTGCGACAGGCCCCAAGCCCGCTTTGCTCAGCGCGACTTCATACGTGCGCAGCTGCTTGAGTCGCCTCACGCTACTGCTGCTGCGGCTGAATGTCCTGGTTGTTCACAGACCCAATGCGCGTCAGCGGCAGAATGATGAAGGAGACTTTGCCGCGGATGTTCTCCTCTGGAATCGTTCCCTGGAACTGGTCGCCCATGTGAGCTCGGGAGTCGAGCGAGTTCGTGCGGTTATCGCCCATGACGAAGACATGATCGTCCGGCACTGTCAGCGGCCCGAAGAAGCTTCCACCGCAGGCCTCTGAAGCCTCATCACCGATGATCGGGTTCGCGTGGGGCTGAAGAATGTAGGACTGGTCAATCGGCTCGTCGTCAACCATCACGGCAGGGTCTCCCGCCTGGCACGACACGGTCTGGCCACCGGTTGCGACAATGCGCTTGACCAAATCGTTCTCGTCGGGGGCGACCAAGCCCACGTACGAACCGAGCTGCTGCAGCCCAGCCACAATCGGGTTGTCCGAGCGGTTAGACACGTAATTGGTGTTCCAGGAGTCAGTGCCCTCGAAGACCACAATGTCGCCCGGCTCCGGGTCGGAGAAGTAATAGGAGACCTTCTCTACGAAGATGCGGTCACCGTTGCAGCCCTCACAGCCGTGCAGCGTCGGTTCCATCGACGCCGACGGAATCAGGTAAACGCGTCCCACAAACGTCTGGAGCAGGAAGATCAATCCCAGCGTCAGCACGACCACCATGGGGATCTCCACGTACCACGGCATCGTGGCCTTGTCGTCCTTCGGTGCCTTCTTCGGCTCACCAGAAGGGCGGGGCTGGTACCGCGCCGTCACAGGACTACCGGACTGCTGCGGAAGTTCGGGCCACGGGGCGGTTCGGCGGGAAGACCGGGGATCAGGGTTGTGGGTCACGGGCAATCACCTTAGCACCAGGAAATCCAAACGCCCCCACCACCAGGTGAGGGCGTTTCGCACGGCAGGAGCTTAGCGGCGCTCCTTGATGCGCGCTGCCTTACCGCGCAAATCGCGCATGTAGTACAGCTTCGCGCGGCGGACACGGCCGCGGCGGACAACCTCGATGTGGTCGATGTTCGGGGAGTGAACCGGGAAGGTACGCTCCACACCGATGCCGAAGGAGATCTTGCGGACAGTGAAGGTCTCGCGGATACCAGAACCCTGGCGGCGGACCACGAAGCCCTCGAAGAGCTGGGTACGGGTAACGTTGCCCTCAATAACCTTCACGTGGACACCCAGGGTGTCACCGGGACGGAAGTCGGGGATGTCATCGCGCAGCTGGCCTGCGTCGACCTTGTCGATAATGCCGTTAGACATAACGAATGTTCCTTTTCAGATTTGGACAGAGGACCCTAGCGGCTCTTCCCTATGCAAGGCGCTCGGCTGGTTCGTGTCGGCTACATGACCCGAATATTCAAGCACACCACCAGGGGTTCACCCAAATCGCCGTGCGGTTTTCTCCGTCGTCGTTCCGTACCAGTACTGGACACCGGGAAGTGCGTTGACCACGGCCTGAGTCGCGTCCTTCAGCGGCAGCGCCGTGCGGCCCTCCACAACAACGCGGTACACCGGATCGAGCAGCGGGCCGTCTTCAGCCTGCAAATATTGCGTGACGACGGCATTGTCCACCACACACATCTGATCCTGCAGCTCCACTGTCACGGCGGCATCCATGAATCCCGCCCGGCGCAGCTTCTTCGCCACTTTGCCCTGGGACTTTTCCCACGCGACCGCATTCATGATCACCGCGATGTCGGTGGAGACATCCCGCGCATCGAGCGTGAATAGGTCATCTCCATCCAGCCCACCTTCTGCGCGCAGCTTATCGACGAGTTCCGGCCGCACCTGCTGCGTCCTGCGCAAAGCCTCATCACGGCGCCACCGGGCGATCTTGCCGTGGTCTCCCGATACCAGCACCTCCGGTGCCGAGAGTCCCCGCCACTGACGCGGCTTAGTGTAGGACGGTCCCTCGAGTAGGCCGTCAGAGAAGCTGTCCTCCTCGTGGCTCTCGGTGTTGCCCAGCACGCCGGGAATGAGTCGCGTCACGGCCTCGGCGATGACCAATGCCGCCACTTCCCCACCGATGAGCACGTAGTCGCCGATGGAGACCTCCCGCACCCGGTAGCGCTGCGCGGCGTCCATGAACACACGTTGGTCAATGCCTTCATAGCGCCCGCAGGCGATAACAATGTGCTCTTCGCGCGACCACGCCCGTGCATCCGCCTGGGTGAACGGCACCCCGGCGGGCGTGGGTACGAGCAGCAAGGGCGCTTCTGGATCCTCGCCCGCCCGGCAGTCCCTCTCTTCCTGGTACGGCCGCGGCGCCACAGCGGCGACGTCGTCATGGCGCGCTTTGTCGTTGCGGTGCGGGGTCGCGGAGTGGAGTTGGGGGGCGCTGCCGTCGATAAGCGGAAGCTGCGCCACGTGATCGAGCGCTTGGCCCCACACTTCCGGGAGCATCACCATGCCGGGGCCGCCACCGAGCGGCGAATCGTCCACCGCTTTGTGGTTGCCGGTGGCCCAGTCGCGCAGATTGTGCACGCCGACGGAGAGGATCCCCTGCTCGATCGCTTTGCCCAACAGCGCGTGGCGCAGCGGGTCGAGGTACTCGGGGAAGATCGTGATGATGTCCAGTCTCATGCTCACAGCTCCAACAGACCCTCCGGCGGAGTAATCACCAGGTAGCCCTCATCCAGGTCGATCTCCGGCACGATGTCCATCACGAACGGGATGAGCGCCTCCTTGCCCTGATAGTCCACTTCGAGGAGTTTGCGGTTGGGCATGGTCATCACGCCGGTGATATCGCCGATGTGCGTGCCTCCGGCATGGTCAAGGAGCACTTTCAGGCCGATGAGCTCGTGGTCGTAGTACTCGTCGGAGTCCTCGTCGCGCTCGAGCGGCTCGGCGAAGAACTGCATGCCGCGCAGAGATTCTGCGGCAGTGCGGTCCGCAACCTCCTCGAACGTGACCAGCAGGCGCTTCTGATGCGGACGCACCGATGTGACGGTCAGGTCTCGCTCCTTGCCGGCCTGTCGGCCGTGGAGCACCTCGCCTTGAGCGAAATGAATGTCCTCGTCGTCCGCGAGTGGCTCCACAACCACCTCACCGCGGACACCATGAGATTTCACTACCCTGCCAATCCTGATTTCCATGCAGCTCAGGCTACCGCGATCTCCTTCCGGGCATGAGAAAACCTCCCCAGGTCCTAGCCCAGAGAGGTTCGCGGGATGGCGACTAGTTCTCTTCGGCCTCAGCCTCTTCAGCCGGTGCGTCCTCAGCAGCGTCATCGGACTCAGCCTCAGCCTCAGCTGCCTCTGCAGCCTCAGCTTCAGCGGCAGCCTCAGCAGCAGCCTTAGCCTCTGCCTCTTCCTTAGCCTTCTTGCGCTTCTCGGTGATGGCCTCAGCGGTCGGGCCGCCAGCAGCTTCCTCAAGAGCCTGGTTGAACAGGTCGAGCTTGGACGGCTTCTCATCAGCAACCTTGAGGGTGCCCTCTGCACCGTCGAGGCCCTTGTGCTTCTGCCAGTCGCCGGTCACCTTGAGCAGAGCCGCAACCGGCTCCGTCGGCTGTGCGCCGACGCCGAGCCAGTACTGTGCACGCTCGGAATCGATGCGGATGAGCGACGGCTCTTCTTTCGGGTGGTAGATACCGATGTTCTCGATGACCTGACCATCGCGGCGGGTGCGGGCATCGGCAACGACAACACGGTACTGGGCATTGCGGATCTTGCCCACGCGCTGCAGCTTGATCTTGACAGCCATGTTTAAGTACTTCCTTACGGTCACTGGGCAGTGCAGACATCCGCCACTTATTGGCGGACCGGTTCAACCCTTAGATTTCCCTGCGTGTGACTGGCCGGCCGGTTGTGTGCTGTACTGGCACTACCGGGGTCGGCGCTTACGCAGCTCGAATCACCCTACCCGCTGCTGGCCTATACACCAAAAGAGGCGTGGGTTATGAGGTTTACAGGGAAAGCGCGGTAAGGTCTGCGGGGATCAACAAAACATACGAGCGAGACACGCCGGACAAGATTGCATGACTACCACGGTAAGCACACAGAAGCCACGCGAGCAGGGGCAAGCCCCCTTGCCTAGGCTGACGTACCGCAACGACCTTGACGGCCTGCGCGGGTTTGCCATCGCCTTAGTCGTAGTCTTCCACGTCTTCGTCGGGCGCGTTTCCGGCGGTGTGGATGTCTTCCTGCTGCTGTCCGGTTATTTCTTCATGGGTGCGCAGCTGCGCTATGCAGTCCGCCCGAACCCGTCGCTCAACCCTTGGTGGCCGTTGTGGCGCACCGCACGGCGTCTTCTGCCAGCGCTGGCGGTGGTGCTATCCGCGACCTACCTGGGGATCAAGTATCTCACGCCGGAGTTGCTCAGCCTAGAGCTGACTCAGCAGTTCACCGCGTCCGTGTTGTACTACCAGAACTACGAGCTCGCTGCGCAGGACGCCGCCTATGCCGCCGCGGGTTCGGAGACATCCCCGCTGCAGCACCTGTGGTCTATGAGTGTGCAGGGGCAGTTCTACCTCTTCGCCATCGCGGCCGGCATCATCGTGGCGCTGTTGGCTACCCGCGCACATATCGGTGTTAAGCGACTGCGCCGCGGCGCCATTGTCGTGCTCTCACTGGTCACGATCGCGTCCTTTGCCTACGCGTCGCGGCACGGGCTCGTCGGCACGCCGGAGAACTACTACGCCTTCCCCTCCCGCCTGTGGGAGCTGAGCTTCGGTGCACTGCTGGCCATGATTCCCTTCGCCGACGTCATCCCGGCACGCCTCCGCTCGTTCGCAGCGGGTCTCGGCCTAGTGATGATCACGATCACCGGCTTTGTCATCTCCACCTCGCTGGCATTCCCCGGCCCCGCCGCGCTGCTCCCGCTGCTGGGTGCAGCGCTGGTCGTCGTGGCCGGGCCGGATCACGCTGTCGCCCGCGTACTGGCGTCCTCCCCGATGAAGTGGTTGGGCAAGGTGGCCTACTCCCTCTACTTGTGGCACTGGCCGCTGCTCATTCTGTTTACGGTGAGATCGGAACGCGACACGCCGTCGATCGCTTTGGGCATCCTCGTCATCGGCCTGTCGCTCGCGCTCGCGCACCTGACCTACAGCTTGGTCGAAGACCCGTTGCGCCAGCACGCCAAGCGCCCTAAGACGACGGACAAGCCCGTTCAACGCGCCAAAGCAAGCTTGACGACGCTTCCTGGCCGCCTCCGCGCCGCCGGCGGCGCTGTCATCGCACTACTGTTGGCAGGTTTGCTGGCGATTCAGCCGGTCTTTGCCCGCCAAGTGGACAACGCTGAAGGAGTCCTGGACGCGGCCACCTACCCGGGCGTGATGGCGCGTTTCGGCGCCGATGTACCGGAGGCCCAAGCAGAACCGGACCCCACCTTGATCGCTGACATGTTCCCGCCGACCGTTGATGACGGCTGCTTGATCTGGATGGACCAGCCAGCCGACATGATGCCTGGCGAGCATTGCGTTTACGGCGACGCCGAAGCCGACACCACCGTGGTTCTTTTCGGCGGCTCCCACTCGGAGCCCTGGGTCATCCCCCTCGACATCCTCGGGCGCGAGCACGGGTTCAAGGTCGTACCGTACATGCGTCAAGAGTGCCCGCTAGTCCTCGATGATCTGGACACTGTGTCTGAAGTGTGTGCCGAGTGGTCCCAGCAAGCCTTCCAAAAGATCATCGACCTCGACCCGGACCTGGCGGTGTCCACCTCGACCCGGCCGGCCGGCCGCGCCGGCGAAGGCAGTGTCGGCCCTGACCTCGTTCCAGCCGCCTACGCAAACGTGTGGGACACTCTCCGCCTGAACGACATCCCCTTCCTGGGCATTCGCGACAACCCGTGGGTATTCAGCCGCGAGGGCGAGCACATGGACCCCAACGAGTGCCTCGTTGCCGGCAACTCCATGGAAGCCTGCTCGACCGTCCGCGAAACCGTCTACGGATACGAAGACCCGGGCGAGGCGTTCCTCTTCCCGGAGAACCAGCAGTGGTCCCTGGATACGTCCGACTGGTTCTGCGACGACACGCTGTGCCCGCCGATCATCGGCAACCTTTACGTCTACCGCGATCAGAACCACATCTCCAACGCCTACGCGCGAACCACCACCCCGCTGGTGTGGGAGAAGCTCAGAGAGATCTTCGACGCCCTGGAGATTCCGCACAACGGCGGCACCGATGCCACCGATGCCACCGATGCCACTGAAGCCACCGGCGAAAGCAGCCCGACCACGCCGCCTGCACCGGAGAATGCTGACCCTGCCACCGACGACGGGGACCCTACCGGCGAGGCTCACCCCAACGGACCCTACGCACCCGCGGACCCGAACAACCCCGCGCTGGGAGAACCGGGCAAATTGATCTTCAACTAACGCGCGACACCGGAATACTACTCGGGGTTTTCCGCAATACTGCTCACGTGAAAGCCCTGGTGAGAAACATGCAGATCGGCTTATAAGCTCGAGCAGTATTCCGGGTCCGAGTAACTCTCGGACCTTACTTCTTTCTCTTCCCCCCGAAGCCCGGGAAGCCACCGCCCATGCCGGGCATGCCGCCCATGCGCTTCATCATCTCGTTCATGTCCATGTTGTTCAGGTTGCCCAGGTCCAGCCCGTCCATGCCGGGAGGCAGCTGCTCCTGAATCTTCTTCAGCTCAGCCGGATCGAGGCCGTCCATCCCGGGCATCCCCGGCATTCCACCAGGACCGGCGGGGGCTGCCGGGGCACCGGGCGCTCCGCCCATTGGCGGCATCTTCGGCCCGTTCTGCTTCTTCGGCGGCTTGCGCTTGCCCTTCTTGTTCTTGCGGCCCTTCGGCTGCTTCTTCGTCGCGGACCGGCCGCCGCCCATGCCAGGCATCCCCGGCATGCCGGGCATTCCGGACATGCCGAACTGGTTAGCCATCTTGCTCATCATCTTCTTCGCCTCGAAGAAGCGCTCCACCAGCTGGTTGACGTCAGCGACAGTGACTCCGGAACCGTTAGCAATCCGCTTGCGCCTGGAAGCGTTGAGGATCTTCGGGTCCTCACGCTCCTGCGGGGTCATACCGCGGATGATGGCCTGGATGCGGTCGAGCTGCTTCTCGTCGACCATGTCAGCCATGTCGTTCATTTGCTTGCCGCCGGGCATCATTTTCAGCAGGTTGCCGATCGGCCCCATGCGGCGGATCATCAGCAGCTGATCCAGGAAGTCCTCCAGCGTCAGTTCGCCGGACCCCAGCTTCATGGCGGCTTCTTCCGCCTTCTGCTGGTCCATCATGGTCTCTGCCTGCTCGATCAGGGAGAGCAGGTCACCCATGCCGAGGATGCGGCTGGACATGCGGTCCGGGTGGAAGACATCGAAGTCTTCGAGCTTTTCGCCTGTCGACGCAAACAGGATCGGCTTGCCCGTCACCTCACGAATCGACAGCGCTGCACCACCGCGGGCGTCACCATCGAGCTTGGTCAACACGACACCGGTGAAGTCCACACCGTCAGCGAAGGCTTGCGCGGTGGTCACCGCGTCCTGGCCGATCATGGCATCGATGACGAAGAGGACTTCGTCCGGGTTGACCGCGTTGCGGATATTGCGGGCCTGGGTCATCAGGGTTTCATCAATACCCAACCGGCCGGCGGTATCGATGATGACCACATCCGCGTTCGTGCGGCGGGCTTCGTCGATACTCGCCTGGGCCACGGAAACCGGATCGCCGTGAGAGGTGCCCATTTCGTGTTCTGCGGAATCCAGCGAGGTACCCGGGTCCGGCGCGAAAGTACGCACCCCGGCGCGCTCGCCGACGATCTGCAGCTGCTGGACAGCACCAGGGCGCTGCAGGTCGCAGGCCACAAGCATGGGGGCGTGCCCTTGCTTCTTCAGGTGCAGTGCGAGCTTGCCGGCCAAGGTGGTCTTACCGGCACCTTGCAGACCGGCCAGCATAATCACAGTCGGCGGGTTCTTCGCCAGGTTCAGGCGGCGCGTCTCACCGCCGAGGATGTTGGTCAGTTCCTCGTCGACGATCTTGATCACTTGCTGCGCCGGGTTGAGCGCCTCAGACACGTCGGCACCGAGCGCGCGCTCCTTGACCCGCTTGATGAAGGCGCGGACGACGGTCAGGGAGACATCGGCTTCAAGCAGCGCGATGCGGATCTCACGGGCGGTGGCGTTAATGTCCTCTTCCGTGAGTTTGCCCTTGCCCCGCAGACCTTTCAGCGCTGTTTGCAAGCGGTCTGACAATGACTCGAACACGAAAAAAGCTCCCTCGTAGCAAATGAAAAAAGTGGTGGGTACAGCCTAGCTGCTACCCACCACCTAAATCACATTGCTATTTCGACGTGCCCAGCAGCGCGTCGACAAAGCCCTCCACCTCGAACGGTGCGAGATCGTCCGCGCCCTCGCCGAGGCCGACGAGCTTGACCGGCACGCCAAGCTCTTCCTGCACCTGGAAGACGATGCCGCCCTTGGCTGTGCCGTCGAGTTTGGTCAGTACCACACCGGTGATCTCCACAACGTCCTTGAACACGCGGGCTTGAGTCAGGCCGTTCTGCCCCACTGTCGCGTCGAGGACGAGCAGAACTTCATCGACCTGAGACTTCTTCTCGACGACGCGCTTGACCTTGCCCAACTGATCCATCAGGCCGGTCGAGGTGTGCAGGCGCCCAGCGGTGTCGACGATGACCACGTCAGCCTGCTCCTCGACGCCGGTCTTCACCGCGTCGAAAGCAACTGCGGCGGGGTCAGCACCCTCAGCACCACGGACCGTGGACGCACCGACACGGCGACCCCAAGTCTCAAGCTGGTCGGCGGCTGCAGCACGGAAGGTATCAGCCGCGCCCAGCACAACGCGGTGGCCCATGGAGATGAGCACGCGGGCAAGCTTGCCCGTCGTAGTGGTCTTGCCGGTGCCGTTCACACCCACGACCAGAATGACGGCGGGCTTGCCCTCATTCGGCATCGCTTTGATGGAGCGGTCCAGCTCGGGACGGCCTGCCTCGATGAGGGTCTCCCGCAGCATGGCGCGAGCTTCTTCCTCAGAGGCCACACCGCGCTCAGCGATCTTCGCGCGCAGATTCTCCGTCACCTTCATGGTCAGCTCTGCACCGAGGTCTGCCATGATGAGGGTGTCTTCGATCTCTTCCCACGCGTCCTCGTCCAAATCACCGGCGGTGAGAATGCCCAGCAGGCCCTGACCGATGGCGTTCTGGGAGCGGGACAGGCGACCGCGCAAACGGCCGATGCGGCCAGCAGCCGGGGCAATGTCATCCAGTGGCTGCTGCTGAGGGGCAGGTTCGCCTTCGGGCACCGGGGTCTGCGCACGGGCTTCCTCAGCCACATCCGCAGTGGTGCGGGCGATTTCAGCCGCTTCTTCTGCTTCCTCCTCCGGGGTCTGGTTGACTGGGGCAGCCGGCTCGGCAACATCGGCTGCGTCGTCGTGCACCTGGGCAGACACGGCATCCTCAGCTGCATCATCAGCCGCACCAGCTTCCGGATTGGCGGACATCGCCCCGAGTGGCTTACCCACGCTCAAACCGTCCGGATCAACAGCCTCGGCCGGTGCGTCATCAAGCAGTTCGTCCTCAACCGGCTCTTCCTCAACCGGCTCCTCGACCTCGACAGGCTCGTCGACCTCGACGATGTCGTCGTCGACGACCGGATCACCGTCAACATCCACCACAGCATCAGGCTCAGCGCTGGCCGCAGCAGCTGCCGGCTCAGGCTCGGCGGGTGTCGGCGTGTTCAAGGGCTCGTCGACACGCACGGGCTCTTTCTCCGCGGTCGCAGCACCCGCCGGGGCGAAGTTGAAACCGCCTTTAGCCTGGTAGTTACCGGACTTCTCCTGCTGGGTGAGTTCCTTCGGCTCCTCCGGCTCCGCCTTGTCAAAGGAGACGGTCTTGGACTTCTTGCGGTTGTTGCCCACCACCACGATGATGCCCACGATGATGAGAAGCACCACGATGACGGCGACAATGATCCACAGAACGGTTGAATTCATCATGGCCCCCATAGTGCCACCAGATCACAGCGAGCGGGGCGGCACCCTACTCCTGCGGGTTCGGCGAGGGGCTCATGCGCTGGGAGATCACGCGGGTCACACCGTCGCCACGCATGGTCACGCCGTAGAGCACGTTCGCGACATCCATCGTCGGCTTCTGGTGGGTGATCACAATGAGCTGCGAGTCCTCGCGGAGCTCTTCGAGGAGGGCGATGAGGCGACGGAGGTTGACGTCGTCAAGCGCTGCTTCGACCTCGTCCAACACGTAGAACGGGCTCGGGCGGGCACGGAAAATGGCCACGAGCATCGCCAACGCCGTGAGTGACTTCTCCCCGCCGGAGAGCAGCGAGAGCCGTTTGACCTTCTTGCCCGGGGGACGCGCCTCGATCTCGATCCCGGTGGCGAGCATGTCCGAAGGGTCAGTCAGCAGCAGCCGCGCTTCACCGCCGGGAAACAGCGTCTGGAATACGCGGGGGAATTCGCGTTCCACGTCGTGCCACGCGTCGGTGAACAGCTGCAGGATTTGCTTATCGACGTCATCGATCACCCCGGTGAGATCTTTCCGCGCCTGGACGACATCAGCGAGCTGGGTGGACAGGAAGCTGTACCGCTCCTCCATCGCCTTGTACTCTTCCAGCGCCAGCGGGTTGACCTTGCCTAACGCGGCGAGATCCTTCTCGGCCTGCTTGAGGCGCTTGGTTTCGGCATCTTTGTCGAAGTCTTCGCCGGGCGTGTACCCCTCGAGAAGATCGTCGATGGCGATGCCGAGCTGCTCGACGATCTTCTCCTCCGCCTCAGAAATGCGCACCTGCGCCTGCTCACGGGCGATGTCAGCCGCATGTGCGGTGTCACCAAGCCGGCTCAACTGCTGGCGCAACGCGCTGACTTTGTCGCGCGCCTGTGACTGCGCGACGGTGAGCTGCTTGACCTGGGAGGTGAGCTCGTCGCGCTGTTCGGTCGCGCGGCTGAGCGCGTCGGCGATGCGTTCCTGCAGCGTTTCGGCGTGCGCTGCCACGGTCTGCGCGAGCTGTGCCTGGGCTCGCTTCCGCGCCATTGCTGCCTCGTGACGTGCTTTGGCTTGCTGTTCGCTTTCCGCTTGACGACGCAGCGCAGCGCCCCGGCCCGCAACCTGCTCCACCGCCTGTTGGGCGGAACGGGCGGCCAGTGTGGCTTCCATTTCGCGGGATCGGGCGTCCGCTAGTTGCGCAGCTGCCTCGTCGCGGGCAGTAGAATCTGCCTCTTCGTCAGTGTCGGGCTGCTCGACCCGGGACAGCCGGTCGCGGGTCTCCGCAAGGTGCTTCACCCGGTCAGCGAGCCGGATTTCTGCCTCGGTGGCTTGTTTGGCGGCGCGCTCATGCTGCTGCCGCGCCTGCTGCGCCTGACTGGTCAGGCGTTGGTGGTCGCGTTTCCACGAGGCGGCGTGCGCGTCGTGCTCCTTGAGCGCAGCTTTCGCTGAGGCGGCTGCGACCCGGGCTTCCTCCGCAGCGATCTTCGCGCCCTCAAGGGTGCCGGAGAGCTCATCGAGCGCAGCCTGAGCGCGTTCCAGTTCCGCTGTCGCTTGTTCTATCTGGGCGGCGACCTCAACCGACGACGCACCACCGGATCCGGCCGCGATCCAGCCCTCACCGACGACGGTGCCGCCCGCCGTCACGGCACGCAGGCGCGGATCATCCTGCACCGCAGCACGGGCGGAGGTGACATTCTTGGCCAGAATGACATCGACAAGCACGCGCGTGACAGGGCCGGTGATCTCCGGTGCCAGTGTCACGTGATCGAGCAGCCAGGTCGTGCCGGCTGGGGGTGCACCGTCGAGACGCCAGGAGCGGCCACCGGCCTGGGTGTCCACCACCACTGTGCGCGTCGCCTGACCGAGCTCACTTGCAACCTCCTCGCCGACCTCGCCGGCGAGAGCCTCAGCGTGCGGGCCGAGCGCCGCTGCCAAAGCTTTCTCCAACCCTGCTTCTGCCTTGACCCAGTCGGCCAACGGGGCGAAACCTTGGCCTAAGACATCGGCCGCGTCGGCGACCGGGGCGGTTTCAGCGAGTGTGGAGATGCGTGCAGATAGAGAGTAGACAGTCTTCTCACGCTGTTTTTGCTCCTCACGGAGCTGGTCGAGGCGCTTCTCCGCCGCATCGGCTTCCGCCCCGGCGCGGGTGTGCGCCTGGACGAGAGGTTCCCGCTCACTGTCGACGGACGCCAGCTTCTCAGCAGCTTGTGCCGCCTGCTCCTCCGCATTGCGGGCCTGCTGGCGCGTCTCCTCCGCCGCTGCCGCAAGCCTTTCCACTTCTTGCTGGGCGGACTCAACCGCTCCCGCTTGGCTCTCCTCCTGGGCGAGCAGGCGGACTACGCCTTCACGCCGGTCAGCAATCGCCCTGACTTGGGCTTTGTGCTCAGCTTCGGCCGCGGCGGCTTTCTCCTTCAGTTCCGCGACTTCGGACAGCACAGCGTTCAATGCAGCCTGGGCCTTGTCGTGCGCGGCCTGTTTCGCGGCGTGGTCTTCCTCCGCCCGCTCGGCGAGCGCAATCAGCTTCTTCGGATCCTGGCCGCGGTAGTCCACAATCTCGTCAGCATGACGGGCGCGTTCGGAGGCAATGCGCAGTGTCGCCGACGTTCGCTCTGCCAGCGACGACAGGCCGAACCAGAGCTGTTGCGCAGCGTCAGCAGCGGCCGTCGCGCGTGCCTGGTTTTCTTCTACTGTCTGCTGGTGTCCTTCGGCGTCTTCCAACTCGGCGGTGACGTCCTGGACTTTCTGGGCGTGGAGTTCGGCTGCGCGAGTGGCGTCGATAAGCGACGCGCGAAGAGTGACAACCCTGTGGCCTGCGATTTTCAGGCGAGCGTCGCGCAGATCCGCCTGGACCGTCGCCGCCCGCTGCGCGGCTTCAGCTTGGCGCGCCAACGGCTTGAGCTGCTTGCCCAGCTCGTCGGTGAGGTCGGTGAGGCGGTCCAGGTTCGCCTGCATGCCCGTCAGCTTGCGCTGTGCTTTCTCCTTGCGGCGGCGGTGCTTGAGCACACCGGCAGCTTCCTCGATGAACGCGCGGCGGTCCTCCGGGCGCGACTCGAGAATCTCATTGAGCTTGCCCTGGCCGACGATGATGTGCATCTCGCGGCCAATGCCTGAGTCCGACAGCAGCTCCTGAATATCCATCAGGCGAGCCTTGGAGCCGTTGATCTCATACTCCGACGCGCCATCGCGGAACATGCGGCGGGTGATGGCCACCTGCGTGTACTCGATTGGCAGCTTGCGGTCCGAGTTGTCGAACGTCAGCGTCACCTCCGCGCGGCCGAGCTGCTTGCGCTCGCCAGCACCAGCGAAGATGACGTCCTCCATCTTCCCGCCGCGGAGATTCTTGGCCCCCTGCTCCCCCATCACCCACGCCAGCGCATCGACCACGTTCGACTTGCCAGAACCGTTCGGGCCAACGACCGCGCAGATGCCCGGCTCGAATTTCATCGTCGTCGATGACGCAAAGGACTTGAATCCTTTAAGCGTCAACGAACTGAGGTGCATTCGGGTGATTCTAGTCGACAGTTAGTTGACGGAGTACCTACCGCTCCTCAAAACCCTGCGCGCCCTTCGGCTCACTGTGCTGCGCCTCAACGTGAGTCACGTTCCCCGGGCGGTCAGCCGTCGACGGGTCTTCGCGCAACAGCGCCAGAAGCTTATCGACGTCCGCCTCTTCCCCCTCAGCCACAACCTCCACGCGGCCATCTTCGAGGTTCTTCGCGTAACCGGTGATGTTGTGCTTCTTCGCCTGGGATTTCACCCAATAGCGAAAGCCCACGCCTTGGACGTGTCCGTGAACGTGGGCTGTCATGCGTGTGTCTGCCATGCAGACCAGATTAGCGTGCTTCTGTCAGGCCGCCCTCGTCGTTGCTCTCGCCAGAGCGGCGTGCATCGCGTGCGGTGACACGGTCTTCGATGCTGCGGCGGGTGACTGGGTCGGAGCCGTCCCAGAACTCGACGTTCTTCACCTCAGGCAGCATGTCGCGGTGGAAGACCGGATCCATGCCCTGCTGGCGTTGCTCGTTGAAGTTCTTCAGCAGCTTGATGGCCACTCCGCCAAGCGGAACAATTGCCGCAATGTTGAAGACGGCCAGCAGACCAGCCATGGTGTCGCCGAGCGCCCACACGAGCGGCACGGAGCCGAATGCACCGAAGATGACGAAGCCAATCACCACAAGGCGGAAGACGAGCATGACGGTCTTGTTCTCCGTCAGGTACTCCACATTGGCCTGTGCAAGGTAGTAGTTGCCCAGCACGGAGGAGAACGCCAGGAAGAACAAGATGAATGTGATCGCGTGGGCGCCCCATGCACCGACGGAATCAGCCAGCGCGGACTGGGTCAACGCGGCGCCCTGGATGTCGTCTTTTCCGTAACTCACCGCCGGGCCGAGCAGCACGACGAACGCCGTGATGGAACAGACGATGAGGGTGTCAAAGTACACGCCGAGCGTTTGCACCAGGCCCTGCTTGACCGGGTGGGAAACGGTTGCCGTGGCGGCAGCGTTCGGCGCGGAGCCCATGCCTGCCTCGTTGGAGAACAGGCCGCGGCGCATGCCCTGCATGAGCGCTAAGCCGACCGTGGCACCAGCAACCTGCTGGAAGCCGAGGGCGTGGCCCACGATGAGGCTGACCATGCCAGGGACCTCGCCGATGTTCAACACAACGACGGTGACACCGATGATGATGTATGCGCCGGCCATGAACGGCACGATGACCTGGGTCCAGTTAGCGATGCGTGTGACACCGCCGAAGATGACCACTGCAGTCAGCGCCGCGATAATCGCTGCGACCGCGCCCTTCATAACCAGTGAGTCGGTGCCCAGGGAACCGCCGACTGCCTCAACGATCGAGTTGGTCTGGATGGCGTTGTAGACGAACCCGTAGGTCAACGCGAGAAAGACGGAAAAGATCGTGGCCAGCGGGGCCCAGCCCAGACCGCGGGTCATGTAGTAAGCGGGGCCACCGTGGTAGTTGCCGTCCTCGTCCTTGGTCTTCCACAGCTGGGCAAGCGTCGACTCAACGAAGGCCGTCGCTCCTCCGAGAAGGGCGAGCATCCACATCCAGAACACAGCGCCGGGACCGCCGACAGAGATAGCCAGGGCAACACCGGCGACGTTGCCGGTGCCCACACGGGAGGCAGCAGAGATGGTGAAGGACTTGAACGCGGAGAGCCCACCGTATTCCTCATCCAGGTCGCGCCCTTCCCGGTCCTTGCCCTTTGGGGACTCGGTAATGGCTTTGAACATGTCCGGCAACGACCGAATCTGCACGAAGATCGTGCGCAGGCCGAAGTACAGCCCACCCAGCACCAGGAAGAGTGGAACGATGTATGTCCAGAGAATGTCGTTGATGGTGCCGTCAACAACGTTTAAGGCGGTTTCCATGCCGGGGAGTTTATCGGCAACCCGCCCCATCGACGTAATGGTTACTAGGAGCAGTGCCTAAAGCACCTGGCAGACCGGGCAAAAATAACTGGATCGGCCATTGACCACGGTCCGGGCGATGGGGGTACCGCAGCGGGCGCACGGCTCGTCCGCCTGCCCGTACGCATTCAAGGATCGGGAGAAGTAACCGGAGGCGCCGTTGACGTTGACGTAGAGCGAATCGAAGCTCGTTCCGCCTGCCTGGAGCGCGCGGGCCATCACGGCGCGAGATTCCTCCAGCAACCGGACTGCGTCGCGCTGCCGTAGGGCGCGCCCCTTGCGGGTGGGTTTGATCCATGCAGCCCACATCGCCTCGTCGGCATAAATAGAACCGATGCCGCTGACCACCGACTGGTCCAGCAAAACCGTCTTAATGGCCACGTTCTTCTTCCGGATCGCACGGGCGGTAGCCACTGGGTCAAAATCCGTCTCGAACGGGTCCGGGGCGATATGCGGGATGGCGGCGGGGATGCCGTCGATAAGCTGCGTATACTGCCAGGACCCGAATGTGCGCTGGTCAATGAAGTCGAGCTCGAATGGCGCGGAACCCACGCCGTGCATGAGCGCGCGGATGCGCAGATGAGGGCTGTCGACGAGCCCTGGTTCCCCGACGATCATCTGGCCGGACATGCGGAGGTGGACCATGACCGCGGCGCCGTCGGAAAGCTCGAGCCACATGAACTTGCCGCGCCTACCTGTGCCCGTGACACTCAGGCCAGGCAGGATCTCCGTGAGATCGACATCGTTGCCGCGCACAGCGCGCGGGTGAAGCACCTCGACGGTGTCGAAGGTGCTGCCGACGATGTGCGTGTCCAACCCCCGCCGGACTACCTCGACTTCGGGGAGTTCGGGCATTTACTTCTGCCTCAGCGCGACAGCTTCAGGGTGCTCCTTGAGGAAGAAGAATGCCTCGCGGGCCGAGTTCTGCTCCGCTGTCTTCTTGTTCTGGCCGCGGCCTGCGCCACGGCGAACCCCGTCGATGGCGACTTCGGCGGTGAAGATCTGCTCGTGCTCCGGCCCCTTGGCCGTGGCGGTGTAGACGGGCGGGTTGCCGCCGAGCTCTGCGACGCGTTCTTGCAGCTCCGTCTTCCAGTCCTGGATCCAATGCGCGTTCTCGATCTTGTCGTCGAAGAGCCGGGTAATCACGTCGCGGGTCACATCAAAGCCGTGCTGCCGGTAGATCGCACCCAGCACAGCCTCGGTCGTGTCCGCCAAGATCGAGTCCTTCTTGCGGCCACCGGTGGCTTCCTCGCCTTTCCCCAAAAGGACGTGTGCGCCGAGGTCGATGCTGCGAGCAACATCCGCCAACCCGTAGCGCGAGACGATGCGGGCGCGCATGGGCGACAGGTCAGACTCCGGCCGGGACGGGAAACGGTCGAACAGCTCGTTGGCAATCGTGAGGCCCAGCACGGCGTCACCAACGAACTCGAGACGCTCGTTGTTCGGTAGGGTCCCGTGCTCATTCGCGAAAGACCGGTGAGTCAGCGCCAGTTTCAGCAGATCAGGCTCAACGTCAACACCGAGACGCTCGAGCAGTGAAGCGTGATCGATTCCCGCGAACGCCTCAGCCCACGCCTGAGAACCCGAGATCTTGTTCTTCTTCGCCCGCGGCACTATTTGCTCCCGCTGTCCCCGTCGCCGAGGAACTTCTCCAAACCGGCCCAGCGCGGGTCGACGCGGTCCGTCTCTTCTTCGGAGATACCGTCGGGCGCGGGAACCTCGGAATCTTCCGGGCACTCCGGCTGGCAGGTGGGGTTGAACGGCAGGTTCAGGCCTGCTTCGTCGACAAACGCCTGTTCCAGATCGACTGTGTCGTCCACAATGCGGGGCACATCGTCGCCGGAGCCGGCATCCGCGTCATCCTCAGCGTCGCCGGTGATGAAGTCGTCTCCACCGGAAAAGACCTGGGAGACGGTCAGGGTCTCGGTCGGGGTGAGGGGACGCAGGCAGCGGACGCACTGGCCTTGCAGCTGAGCGGTCGCTGTAGCATCAACGAGCACGCCACTGCCCAGCGGCGTGATCGTTGCCTCCACCTCAACTTCGGCGCCTTCCGGGATCGCGATCATCTCGGGGCCGATGCGTGAAGGGGATGGGCCGGTGTGAGTGAGAGTTTTCGGAAGGCCGTCGCCGCGCAGGACGTCGGCTACATCGAAGACAAACGGATTCGTAGCCATAACGCGCACAAGCCTACCGTGTCCCCGCCCCCGCGACAGATTCAGGCAGAGCAGGTGGCAGGGGCGGTGATGCGTTAGTTCGAGCGCGGGCGACGGGCGCGATCAGCGCGGTCGGCACGGTCGGGGCGCTCTGGACGCTCAGCGCGCTCACGGTCGTAACGAGCGTACCCATCGGCGTGCGTAGCACGGCCGGATGCTCCGGCGCCGTGGCGCAGAGCGGAACGGTCAGAGGAGACGGTGCGCAGCACACTGGTCAAAGTTTCCTCGAACTCGCCCAACTTGGAGTCGACGTACTCATCGCATTCAGTGCGCAGGCGGTTGGACTCGGTGTGGGCGGTCTCGACGATACGGTGCGCTTCCTCGTCGGCGCGGCGGGTGACCTCAGCCTCGGAGACGAGACGCTGCTGCTCTTCGCGGCCCTCAGCCACAGAGCGCTCGTAGGACTCATTACCGTCGGCGATCAGGCGCTCAGATTCACGACGGGCACGGTCAACCGTTGTGTCGGCCTCCTCGCGTGCGCGGTCGACGAGCGTGTTCGCGTCGTCTTCGGCGGTGGCAACGAGCATGGTGGCGCGCTGCTGCGCCTCACCCAGCATCGACTCGGACTCGTTGTGGGCATCGGAGACAAGGCGCTGAGCCTGATCTTCGGCCTCGACAATCATCTCGTCTGCGCGCTCCTCGGCGCCGCGGAGGATCTCGTCCTGCTTGTCCAGGACGTCTTGGGCATCGTCGACTTCGACGGGAAGGGCGTTGCGGATGTCGTCTAGCAGCGCGAGCACTTCGTTGCGGGGAACCATGCAGTTCGATGTCATGGGCACGCCGTAAGCCTGCTCGACAGTGGTGACCAATTCATCCAATGCTTCAAATACGCGGTACATGACTTCTAAAGTACTGGTAGAAACACAAAAGCCCCGGCAGGCCGGGGCGGTGTGTTGCAGGTGGCGCAGCCTAGATCAGGCTAGATAACACCCTGAGCAAGCATAGCGTCGGCGACCTTCTTGAAGCCGGCGATGTTGGAGCCGACAACGTAGTCACCTTCGTGGTCGTACTCTGCCGCGGTGTCGGAAACGTTGCGGAAGATGTTCTCCATGATGCGCTTGAGACGCTCGTCGGTGTAGTCGAAGGACCAGGAGTCACGGGAGGCGTTCTGCTGCATCTCCAGGGCAGAGGTTGCCACGCCGCCGGCGTTAGCGGCCTTGCCCGGAATGAAGTGGGTGCCGGACTTGCGGAAGACCTCAATGGCATCGGCAGTGGACGGCATGTTCGCGCCCTCGGCGACGTATTTCACGCCGTTGTCCACGAGTTTTTGAGCGTGATCGCCGTCGAGCTCGTTTTGAGTGGCGCACGGCAGTGCCACGTCAGCAGACAGATCCCAGATAGAACCGTCAGAATGGAAGGTGCCTTCTGCCTCCTTGCAGTACTCCTCAACGCGGCCGCGGCGGACTTCCTTGATCTCACGGAGCAGCTCAAGGTTGACACCGTTCGGCGTCTCCACCCAGCCGGACGAGTCGGAGAAACCGATGACGGTGGCGCCAAGCTCCTGCGCCTTCTGGATGGCGTAGGTGGCCACGTTGCCGGAGCCAGAGACGATGACCTTCGCCCCATCGAAGGAGTCACCGTTGTGCTTCATCGCCTCGTTGGTGATGTAGACAACGCCGTAGCCGGTGGCCTCGGTGCGGACCAGGGAGCCGCCCCATGTCAGGCCCTTGCCGGTGAGGACACCGGACTCATGCTCGTTAGAAAGGCGGCGGTACTGGCCGAAGAGGTAGCCGACCTCGCGGCCGCCGACACCGATGTCACCCGCCGGGACGTCGCGGTACTCACCGATGTGGCGGTGCAGCTCCGTCATGAAGGACTGGCAGAAACGCATGATCTCCTGCTCGGACTTGCCCTTCGGGTCAAAGTCGGAACCGCCCTTGCCGCCGCCAATGGGCAGGCCGGTCAGGGAGTTCTTGAAGATCTGCTCGAAGCCGAGGAATTTGATGATGCCGAGGTTCACGCTCGGGTGGAAGCGTAGGCCGCCTTTGTAAGGACCCAGCGCGGAGTTGAACTGAACGCGGAAGCCACGGTTAACGCGTACCTCGCCGGAGTCAGTGACCCACGGCACGCGGAAGATGATCTGGCGTTCCGGCTCGCAGAGGCGCTCGATGAGGCCGTAGTCGTTGTAGTGAGGATCCTTCTGCAGGACGATCTTCAGGGAGTCGAGGACTTCAGCGACTGCCTGGTGGAACTCCGGCTCACCGGCGTTGCGGCGCAGCAGCTTGTCGTAGTAACCGGACATCTCGTCGTCGTAGTTAGCCATGCTGGATCCTTTCCTTTTCTAACGGTTGACAGTTAAGCACTATAGTCCCGCCTCAGCTGATCGCGCTTCTTTCCTGCCACCGCATTGCTATCGTCTTCGGTGAACTGGCAGCTATGAACCTACCGCGTCCGGCCCCACCCAGCTGGATGAGCATGAACGAAGGATTTCGATGACGCACCCCTACCCAGCTCCCGCCCGACGCAACGAAGATGAGGACAACGTCGGCTTACCTGCTAATTTTCAGCCAGATGCGCAGACCATCCGCGTCATCGTCGCCCCAGACTCATTCAAGGGCACGGCCTCTGCCGCCGACGCTGCGGAATGGATCGCGGAAGGAATCCAGTCCGTCATCATCGACTGTGACATTGAGCACATGCCCATGGCGGACGGTGGCGAAGGCACTTCTTCGCTTTTCGACGGCACCGTGGTCACTCTCCCCACCACCGATGCCGCTGGACGTCTCACCGAGGCGAGCTACGTCTACAACGCCGCGGAGGAAACCGCGTACATCGACGTCTCGGCAGCAACAGGGCTACCCGCTGTGAAGGACAAGCCTGTCCCGCTCACCGGCGACACCTACGGCACTGGGGTCCTCATCGCTGACGCGCAGAGCCGCGGCGCGACAACGATCGTGCTGGGCATGGGCGGATCTGCCACGATCGACGGTGGCACCGGCATCCTCGTTGCCCTAGGCGCCAACCCGATGGATGCCAACGGGCATCCCCTGCGCCACGGCGGCGGGAACTTGGGCGACCTCCACGACATCGACACCGCGCAGCTGAACATTCCGGCAGCGTCTGTGGACTGGGTGCTCTTGGCGGACTCCGAGTTCCCCGCAACCGGCCCACGTGGCGCTGCCCGCATCTTCGGTCCACAGAAGGGTGCCAGCGACGAAGACATCGAGCGTGTCGATGCCGCGTTGCACCACTTCTGCGAGTTCACCGGCATCGACCCGGACCAGCCCGGCTATGGTGCCGCCGGCGCGCTGCCCGTGGGCATCACGTGGCTGTCGCGGTTCCTGCACGGCCACGACGAGCACGTCCACGTCGTCTCCGGTGCCCGCACCGTCGCCTCTTCCTACGGCCTCAAGGAGAAGATCGCTGGGGCCAACCTCGTGGTCACCGGCGAGGGAACATACGACGAGCAGTCCGCGGGCGGCAAGGTGGTCTCCGTCGTCGCCGAGCTCGCCGAGGGCACCGGTGCGACCGTCGCAGTCATTGCGGGCGGCTTCGAAGAAGAGCTGCCAGACGATGTGATCACGGTGGAGATCGGTGAGCCCGGCGAGTCCGAGGAGGACGTTCGCGATCAGCTCATCCGTGCCGGCGCCCAGGCCGCGGTGGGTTACCTCAACACTTCCACGGCCCAGGGATAGACAGCCGGAAGCTCGAAGTCCATCTGGCGCTCCAGCGCCACCGGATCCTTCGGCAAATCCGCCTTCGGGGTGAGTACGCGCGACAAGCCCATGGCCAGGCTGTTCATGGAGCTAGCCCCGTCGGCCTCAATGACGTAGCGGTGCACGACTGCCCCGTCCGGCTCTTCCCCACGCTCTTCGCGGTAGGCGCCGCGCAGCTGCTCAAGGGTGTCCCCGTGGAGGTCGGGTGTGCCGGTGTGGCGGACGGAGCCGTCGCTAAGCTTGCCGCGCCGCACCAAAATCTCCACCGCACGCGTGAATGCCTCCCCCACTTCGCGCGCGGCGGAATCGTCGGGAACAAGCACGTCAAACTGAATAGCAGGCATGAAAACAGACTAGCTAATAGCCTTGAGGAGCATGACTCACCGCGACCCGATCAGCCACATGGCGGACGGAACCATCAAACAGTACAACCCGTTCTCAGGCACCCAGGTGTGGACGGTGCCGGGGCGCGGCAACCGGCCGCTGGCCGTACCCAAGCAAGAACCGCACTCCCTGGAGCCGCACGACTTCACCGACTCCTGCAATTTCTGCGCGGAACGCAAGCTGAAGACCCCGCCGGAGAAATCCCGCATTGTCCAGCGCGACGGCGGGTGGGAGATCCTCCGCGACCTGTTGCCGCATGAATTGGACGACACGCAGCCGATGTTCCGCCGCGTGCCCAACCTCTTCGAGATCGTCTCCTACGACTACTGGGCGAAGAACTACGGCTTCCACATGGACACCTCCCGCGAAGACCACATGGAGCGCTACCTCGCCGACGATGCCGGGCGCCACCACGTCTTCGACGTCGTGCGCATGCGCCTGAAAGCCGGCGGCCACGACGACAACCTGACCGAAGAGGAATTGCTCGCGCACGTGCCCGCCTACTTCGGCGGCGGACACGACGTGATCATCGGCAGCCGCCACTTTGTCGACGGCGCGCAGGACTCTTCCCAGCTCGCGTCCTCCGGCACGCTGACGCCCGACGAGCACCACGCGTTCATTGCGTTCACCATCGATTCCTTGCGCGACCTCTATGAACGCAACCGCTACGCGCCGTACGTGTCCGTCTTCCAAAACTGGCTCGCTCCTGCCGGTGCCTCGTTCGACCATCTGCACAAACAGCTCGTTGCGATCGACGAACGCGGTGTGCAAGCCGACTTTGAGATAGACAAACTGCGCCAGAACCCCAACATTTACAACGAGTGGGGCATCAACTACGCCAGCTACCACAACCTCATCATCGCGGAGAACGATCACGCGGTGATGACGGCGGGCATCGGCCACCGCTACCCCACCATGAACATTTACTCCAAGTCTGCGACCCCGGAACCGTGGCTGCAAACAGCAGACGAGGTGCGCGGGATGTCCGACCTCATTCACGCCGCCCACGCGGCGACCGGCCCGGAAGTACCGAGCAACGAAGAATGGCACCACAAACCCATCGACCTGGACATGCCCATGCCGTGGCACATCAACCTGAAATGGCGTGTATCCACCCTGGCCGGCTTCGAAGGCGGCACCAAGGTCTACGTGAATACATTGTCCCCGTACGACATCCGTGACCGCATGGTAAGCAACCTCTACAGGTTGCGTGAGCAGGGACGAGTAGCCGACGGGCTGCGCATCGCCACAGAATGCTCGCCCGTGCGCAACGCGTTGCGCTACAACCCTGTGCTGCAGTAGCCCTGTGTTGCTCGGGATTACCCGATGCAGCTCGGTGCTGGTTGACGTTGTCTGATGTCGCCCGGGTGCACTAGTTGGGGCGGCACCCAGTATCCGCAATCTCGGTACAGTGGCAGGCGCACGAAAGCGCACCCTGATGAAACCAGATGAATAACTGAGGTAAACACCGCAATGAACATGCCAGCACATCCGCCCGCATTCGTTGACACTGTTGGAGGCCACGTCCGCTCGGTCTCTGGTTCCGCCCCCGACTCCGCATCCCGCAAGAAGTTCTGGACCGGCCTGTCCCTGGCCGTCATCGAGAACATCGGCGACAAGTGGGAGGCTACTCGCGAGGCGTACTCTGCCACCCGCCAGCAGGCGTACTTCTCCGCAGAGTTCCTCATGGGTCGCGCGCTGCTGAACAACCTGACCAACCTTGGGCTGGTGGACGATGCGAAGCGCGCAGCAGCAGAGAATGACCACGACTTCCTCGATGTGCTCGAAGCTGAGCACGACGCCGCGCTGGGCAACGGCGGCCTGGGCCGCCTGGCTGCGTGCTTCCTCGACTCTGCCGCCGCGCAGGACTACCCGGTCACCGGCTACGGCATCCTCTACCGCTACGGCCTGTTCCGCCAGGAGATCGTTGACGGCTTCCAGAAGGAGCACCCGGACGCGTGGCGTGAGAGCTTCCACCCGTTCGCGGTCCGCCGCGGCACGCAGCAGCGCATCGTCAAATTCGACGACATGCACGTCCGTGCCATCCCCTACGACATGCCCATCACCGGGTACGGCACCGACAACGTAGGCACCTTGCGCCTGTGGGACGCCTCCCCGATGAGCGAGTTCGACTACGACGCATTCAACTCCCAGCGCTTCTCTGACGCCATCCTTGAGCGCGAGGCCGTGCATGACCTGACCCGCGTGCTCTACCCGAACGACACCACCTACGACGGCAAGGTGCTGCGCGTACGCCAGCAGTACTTCTTCGTCTCCGCCTCGCTGCAGGAGATGGTGGACAACTACATCGAGCACCACGGGGACGACCTGCGCGGTTTTGCCGACTACAACTCCGTGCAGCTCAACGACACCCACCCGGTGCTGGGCATCCCGGAACTCATGCGCATCCTGCTCGATGACCACGGCATGACCTGGGAAGATGCCTGGGACGTTGTCACCAACACGTTCGCCTACACCAACCACACTGTCCTCCAGGAGGCCCTGGAGACCTGGGACGTATCCATCTTCCAGCAGCTCTTCGGCCGCGTCTGGGAGATCGTTGTGGAGATCGACCGCCGCTACCGCGAGGACATGGCGTCCCGCCAGCTTTCTCCCGACACGATTCACCAATACTCGCCCGTGCACGACAACAAGGTGCACATGGCGTGGATCGCCTGCTACGCCGCGTACTCCATCAACGGTGTCGCCGCGATCCACACCGAGATCATCAAACGCGACACCCTGGGTTACTGGAACGAGCTGTACCCGGAGAAGTTCAACAACAAGACCAACGGCGTCACCCCGCGCCGTTGGCTGCGCATGTGCAACCCGCGTCTGTCGGAATTGCTGGACCGCCTCGTCGGTTCCGACGCATGGGTCACCGACATGGACAAGCTCAAGGAGTTGCGCCGCTACGCTGACGATGACGCAGTGATGAAGGAACTGCGCGCGATCAAGTCCTCCAACAAGCGCGACTTCGCCGACTGGGTCCGCGTCCACGAGCACGTGGAGATCGATCCCGAGTCCGTCTACGACACCCAGATCAAGCGCCTGCACGAGTACAAGCGCCAGTTGCTCAACGCGCTCTACATCCTGGACCTGTACTTCCGCATCAAGCACGACGGTGAGCGTGACGTGCCCAAGCGCACCTTCATCTTCGGCGCGAAGGCAGCCCCCGGTTATGACCGCGCCAAGGGCATCATCAAACTCATCAACGCCATCGGTGACCTGGTGAACAACGACCCGGAGGTCTCCGAGTTCCTGCGCGTTGTGTTCGTGGAGAACTACAACGTCTCCCCGGCGGAACAGATCATTCCTGCCACCGACGTCTCAGAGCAGATCTCCACCGCCGGTAAGGAAGCTTCCGGTACCTCCAACATGAAGTTCATGATGAACGGTGCGTTGACCCTGGGCACCATGGACGGCGCGAACGTGGAGATCGTCGATTCCGTCGGCGAGGACAACGCCTACATCTTCGGCGCACGCGAGGAGGAGCTGCCGGAGCTCAAGGAGAACTACCAGCCCCAGGAGGTCTACGAGAACAACCCCGCCATCAAGCGTGCGATCGATGCGCTTACCGACGGCACCCTCGACGACTCCGGCACCGGTATGTTCGCCGACCTGCGCGACTCCCTGCTTATCGACGGCGGCTGGAACACCGCCGATCCGTACTACGTCCTCGGTGACTTTGACTCTTACAAGGAGACCCGCGACCGCATGGCAGCCGAGTACTACGCGGACCCGCTGCACTGGGCACGCATGTGCTGGATCAACATCTGCGAGTCCGGCCGCTTCTCCTCCGACCGCACCATCCGCGACTACGCGAACGAGGTGTGGAAGATCGAGCCGACCCCGATCAACCGCTAAATCCCCTGCTCGAATCCGCCCCTGCGCAGCGGATCGGGGCAGGAAACAGCTCATTACCTAGCACCACCCCACAACACCTGCCATATTGACGCTGACACCGCCACGCTGAGAAAGGCCCACAATGATTCTCCCAGAAACGATTCGTGCGGCACACGAGGAACTTGGTCGACCTACCGATGACGCGACAATCCAGTCCGCTTTTGAAGAAGCGATCGAAGCAGTCTCCGAACGCAGTGACATTCATTCCACACGACTGAAGAAGCAGTGGCGCGAGGAGAATGGCGGAACGTCCCTCATACCGGGTGAGGTCACTGGTCGTTGCCACGCACAAGCCATGCGCCTGGCGGAAGAGGAGATCCTGGAGGAGTGGTACAACGAGCCGATCCGCGCGCTGATTGACAGCAAGGTCGAAGCAGACGAGGACGGCTGGTAACTCTCCCCGGCCCCTGAATTCACACACGGAAGGAACCCAGCCATGGACAACATTGCAGGACAAGAGTTCAATCCCGACGACCTCGTCGCTTCGCGCTTCACCCCCGTCCTCGGTGAGGACTACTGGGTCTACCACGAAATGCTCGGACTGGACGGGCAACCGGTCCACATCTACTGCTGGCGGCCCACCGAAGAGCGTCCATTATGGACACTGGTCACGTCCGGTATGAGCTGGCACAAGATGGAGATGCCTCAGGGCAGAGAAGACTTCGATCGCATTGAGTTGATCATGACTCTGCCGGGTGACTGGCCCCTAGATGAGGTCACGTCGAGTGCGAATGAAGGGCGAGAAGGGATCTCATGGCCGCTAGACTTGCTGAAGATGACTGCGCGCTTGCCCCGGAGCACGAACTCGTGGTTGTCGTACGGCTCCTCTTCCCAGTGGGGTGAGTCCCTGGAGAAAACCTATCCGGGCAGTGACTTCTCTGGATTCGTTCTCGGTGGCGCGGTTTCCCTGGATACTGAGTTCGACCTGCTCAAGACACAGTTCGGCGGTGAGACAGTCCACTTCTTGGGTCTTTTCCCGCTGTACGCGCAGGAAATTGAAGCCTACCTAGCTGGGGTCGAGGTGCTCGATCTCCTCTACGAAGCTGGTTTTGCAGAAGGTGCCCATCCCGGCCGTCCGCCAGTGGCCTAAAAGATAATTTTCCCGCAGGTGCAGTTGTGGAGTGTGCCCTATGATGTCACTTCAGTTTATTCCCTTTTATAAAGGCGAGGATGGGTTATAGGATTGATTTTGCTCCAACGCTACCGAAGTGAGGGCTTTGAAATCATCGAGGTTCAAAGTCGCACTAAGAGTGTCGCCGGTGCGTACTGTAGCGCATGCACCATTGGAAAACTCCTTGGTAGCACATGATTGGATTAGACTTTCCGAGCGCGCAGTACTTCACGCTTGCGCGTGACGCTAAACGATTCTGTCAGGCTGTTGTCAGCAATAGTTTCCACCGCGCACACGGATTCGCGCGGTATGGTTGATGAACTTACCGACACGGGCGTGACTGTTACTTTTCTTCATTAGAATCTCACGTTTGCGAAAGGCACCACGGATCCGCGTGCGGATCCAATGCTCGGCATTTTGGTTCGTTTGCGAAGTTTGAGCGGGCCATTATCCGTGAGCGCCAGGCTAAGGGTATTGCGTTAGCGAAAAGGTCAGTCGGCCAAGGTTTCCGCCAGAATAGTTAATGGCTATCCCAATCTTTCGGAACTACTTCTGTCAAGTTGAATGAAGCGTCCTGGGTTTCGTTCCGCTTATTTTGCGGCCACGGTCTGTGTGGCTGTTTGTTGATAGTAGAGAGTTTCTTTCTCCTGTGGCGTGATGTAGCCGAGGGATTCGTGAAGACGCTGGTTGTTCCACCAATACACCCACCGCAATGTGGCCAGCTTGACCTCGGCGACTGATGTCCAGGGCCGGTGCGGGTAAATCAGCTCCGTCTTGTACAACCCGTTGATTGTCTCAGCCAACGCGTTGTCGTAGGAGTCGCCCACACTTCCCGCGGACGGATCAACCCCTGCCTCGGCGAGGGCTGCCCCGTAGCGAATGGACACGTATTGCGACCCGCGGTCACTGTGATGGATTAACCCCTCGGCCCGAAGATCGCCAGCACTGTGCAACGCGTGCTCGAAAGCCTCCAATGGCAGCTCATCAGTGCGCATGCTGGCCCGCGTTGCCACTCCGACAATCTTGCGGGTGTAGACGTCGGCGATAAACGCCGTGTGCGCAAACCCAGACATCGTGCGCACGTAGGTGATGTCAGCGACCCACAATCGGTGTGGTGCTGCGGCGCTGAAGTCACGATTGACCAAATCAGGGCGCCGGCCCGGTACTTTCGCCGTAACCGTCGTCACAGGGTTTCTCCCACGGCGTGTGCCCCGAATCCCGGCAAGCTTCATCAACCTGGCTGTTTGATCCCGGCCGATGTTCCACCCCGCCCTGCGCATCGCCTTCCACATTTTGCGTACGCCGTAGACACTGAAGTTGTCCTCGAAGACGCGAACTAACTCCGGGATCAGCATGCTGTCGGACAATGTTCGCGCTGATGGTGCCTGTGTTTTCGCTGCACGGTAACCACGCGAGGAAATGAACCCACAATCTGTCGCACCCAACGTGCGGCAGATGGCCTCGACCCCGAAGCGATCGCGATAGGTATCGATGTAATCGATCATCATCTGGTGGGACGGTCGAGCTCCGCTGCGAAAAAAGCCGACGCTGTTTTCAAGATCTCGTTAGCCCTGCGCAACTCTTTGTTCTCCCGGCGCAAGCGCTTCAGTTCATTCTCGACGGATTCACTTTGGCCCGCCTCTTCCTTCTTGCGCGCGGAATCGCGTTCAAGCCAACCATGAATCGTGTGCGGCGGAATATCGAGCTTCTGACCGACTTCAACAGCCGCTGCCCACATCGAGCAAGCTTCAAGCTCGATATATTCCTCAGCAAGACGAATCGCCTTCGCCTTGAACTCAGTGCTGTAAACCCTTGGCATGAACCCAATCCTTCCCTAGAAAAAATCGGAACCAAACCCAGGACGCTTCACCTTAGATCCTGCGGAGGACCAATAGCATTCTCTCTCCTTTAAAACGAAGAACTTTTCAACGAAAGAGTAAGGCTCTGGTTTAAAATTCAACGGACTTATAAGTTAAATAGAATTAAACTGTAGCCGAATTATGTGGTTGCACATAGGACGCTCGCTTTTCTTCCCTAACTGCGAAACCATGCATAATCCCCCCCAAGAGAACGAACGCCAGCGCGCCCCAAAGTAGAAAGTCGAAATTAGGAACTACTAAAGCTCCAAGTGCGGAACCAAGGGCTGAACCCAAATAGTTGGCCGATGAATTTGCCGCTACAGCGGTAGCCCCATCTGAAGGATTCGTCTCAAGGAGAGTTTTTTGTTGAGGGGCAAGCGAAGACCACCCCAGTAGACCCCAAGCAAAGATGGCTGTGACAACCACGATCATGTTCGTTGCACCGAACAGTATAGCAATGAAAGATAGGGCCATTGCGCAGATAATGCTCAAAGTGAGTGTTCTTGGCTTTCTAAACCCATCAAGTAGATGCCCTACCCCAAAAGCGCCGATAGCGCCGCCAATTCCCCATACCCAGATTCCCACAATCTGATGATTGTCTAGAGGGGTATGCGCTAGCACCGTCGATATGTAGGTGTAGAGACCTAGGGAAGCGGTGCCCACAAATAACGTCACTAATATAGTGAATATATTAGTCTTTTTTGCCATGACCTTCGCCCGCTCCTTGAAGGAAGATGCAGGAATAGTCGGAACCGTTTGCTTTTTATTGAGGGCCACCCCTAGGAGTGCAATTACTCCTATTGCAGTAATCATCGCGATAGTTAGCCGCCACCCGAAATTAGTTGCAATGATTAAGCCGGTGGGGACACCGAGAACAGTACCTAGAGCGAGGCCTGCTAGAACAAGAGAGAGGGCTTTGCCGCTTTTTTCTTCAGGTACGCTGTGGGCCGCAACTGCGGACGATAGTGGAGAATAGACGCCCGCTGCAGAGCCTGCTATTACGCGCGATAGAATGAAAGTCACAGCGTTAGGGGAGAGTGCAGTGGCGAGGTTTGCCAGCGAAAATACAATAATGCCAATTACTAAGCTCTTGCGGGCATGTACTCCAGCTTTTCCTGAGAGGATCGGTCCCGATAAGGCGTATGCTGCGGTGAAAGCAGTTACTCCCAAACCGATGATGGACTCGGATGCGTCCAAGTCTTTCGCGATGTTGGACAATAAGCCTGCAATGACGTACGCGTCTAACCCTAAGGCCACGCTTCCCAATAGGTAGGGCCACAGCTTTTTAAGCATTTCGAATTATTCCTTCCAATAATCCTGGAAACTTCTCATTGACTTCTTTTCGAAGTGAGATTAGGCAGGATCTACCTTGACTACGCGTCCAGGTAAGACCACACTCCCTCAGCTTCCGTGTGTGGTAGCTGAGGGTAGACCTGGGCAGATCTTCTGCGAGAGTAATGCTGTCTCTTTCGGACCCATCAGAAAGAGTTTTTAAAATTTGCAACCGGACAGGATCAGATAGGGCAGAAAATATCTGTTCGAGCGATATTTCTTCCAAAGTGGGGTGTGTGTACTGTCTTGAATTCATGCCATATCCTCCCTGTGCGCAAGGTAATCGCCAAACGACAATCGTGCAACAATAGTTGAACAATTACGCGCATCGCAGGCCGGCTTCCGTAACTACGCGTTAGGTAAACGGATCCCGTCTTCACAGTGAGCAATCGCGTTCTACCTGCGGAAATCGACCGAATTTTTGGCCCTCTAAAGACAGTTAAGCTCTTTTAGATGTCCGGGAAATCAGTAGATTGCGATCCAGACTCTGGGTTCCTCGACAATCATCCACTTTGGTAGGTGCCAACCTTCAATATCCCCTCGCAGCTTCTGATCAGATCTCGTTGAGATGGACAGGTTAGGCAGGAGAACCTGCATGCTGATGAATTGACAGAGGCGGATATTCCAAGTTTTCTAGTGGTTAACAGGATGTAAGTCACTACGGTGCGAATTTTTCACGGTAGATAACCGTAATTACCCACTTTCCGCCCTGAGGCCCTTTTCTCGTTTCCGGCCTAACCTAAACGGATCACGCCTAGGGGCACGTCCGGAAAGGTTGAAGCTACAAGACAACTACCCACTTAAAACTTTATTCCGATCGTAGAGCCCGCTATGGGGATCAAGCTGGAATGCAATCACTGTCCGTCATGGCGCCGTGCGTTTGGTATCCAAGAGGTGGCATCCCCCTAATAGCGCAACGAGTGAAGGATCCTTCGACGTTTGAAAAATGAACTGTAGCCTGCTTCACAGTCGCGTTTTTGCGCGCATATGGACCGCCGTGTAGGAACGTGACCCGGCGACTACGCGAACGAGGTATGGACGATCGAGCCGACCCCGATCAACAACAGCTATACGCGGGGCGCCGTCCTTCGGTGCTCCAACTCTTCCTCAGTGCAGAACCGCGGGACGAGACCGTCGCACACTAGCTCCCGCGGGACGAGACCGTCGCACACTAGCTCCCGCGGCGCGAACTGCGCGAGAACAAGGCTCGACAGCCCGAGCGGGAACATGAGCATCTTGATAACCGCGATGACCGCCTCCTTGTAGAGCGACTCGGCGGACCCCAGTACGGCTGGCAAGGATGGCAACGGCTCTGCGGAAGCAACCGGCGTGTCCACGGCTGTGGCACCGAACGAGACCGTGGCTGCCACGGCGAGGGTAGCGATACGTTTGCGGAACATGCTTCTCCTTTTGAACGTCGACTGGATGGTTTCCCTTTCAAGATCGTTGTGCGTCGATGATTGATTACATGCTCAGTCCGGTGAATCCAAAGTTTCACGCAAGCGCGGTTGTGGAGTGTAGCCTGCTTCACAGTCGCGTTTTTGCGCGCGTACGGACCCCTGTTTAGGAACGTGACCCGGAAAGGCAGACCATGGCTGGTTCTACCTCAGTGAACGCGACCTCCCAGAAGCCGAAGGCGGCTGGGGACGAGTCGTCGAAAGCAAAAAGCAAAAAGGGCGGTAAGAAGGTGTCCTCCGACGGTTCGTCGATGGGCGGCTTCCTCGGTTTCATTGAGACTGTCGGCAACAAGCTCCCCCACCCGTTCTGGCTGTTCGTCATCATTGCCGGCATCGTTGCTGTGTCCTCCTGGATCGGCTCAATGGTGGGCATGTCCGCTGTGGATCCGGCCTCCGGTGAGACTGTTTATGTCAAGAACCTCCTGACATCGGAGGGGCTGTCGATGATGGTCACCGACGCGGTGGAGAACTTCGTCTCCTTCCCGCCGCTGGGTGTGATCCTCGTGGTCATGCTCGGTGTCGCTGTCGCCGAACAGACGGGCATGCTTTCGGCTGCGATCCGGGCGATGGTTGCTCGCGTCAGCCCGAAGATGCTCACCTTCATGGTGGCGCTTGCCGGTGTGACTGGCTCTGTGGCCTCCGACGCGATCTACGTCATCATCATCCCGCTGGGCGCCATGGCCTTCCACGCGAAGAACCGATCCCCGGTCGTGGGTGCGATGGTGGCATTTGCGGCCTCGTCTGCGGGCTTCAACTCCTCGTTGATCCTGAACATCACGGACTTGCTGCTGGCCGGTATTTCCACCTCTGCGGCCAACCTGGTCGATGATGCGTATGAGGTCTCCCCGCTGGCGAACATCTTCTTCGTCATTCCGTCGGCGATTGTCCTGTCGCTCATCATCACCGCTGTCACCGAGCTGTACGTGGATAAGAAAGCTCGCGATCTGGTCGACCACGACGAGATCGATGAGAGCGAGCTCTCCTTCGACGACGCCAGCAAGGACCCGGACGAGCTCGCGGAAGAATCTGACAGTGCTGAAAACGAAGAGGCTGAGGACGACTCTGAGTCGTCCGGACCGGTCACGGATGAGGACCTGGAGCTCGCACCGCACGAGATCAAGGGGCTGATCTGGGCAGGCATCACCCTGGTTGTGTTCATGGTGATCTACTTCCTGTTGCTCTTCATTCCGGGCTCCCCGTTCGCGCGCCCGGACGAGGGCTTCATGGAGTCCCCGCTGATCCGCCAGGTGGCCGTGCCCATCACCTTGATCTTCTTCCTCACTGGTCTGGTCTACGGCCTTGTGGCTAAGACCATGGCGAAAGGCCTGAAGAGCATGCTGCCGATGATGGTGCTGTTCTTCGTCGTGGCCCAGTTCCTGGCGTGGTTCCAGTGGTCGAACTTGGGCGCGTGGACGGCGATTACCGGTTCGGAGCTCTTGCAGCGTTGGGATCTGCCGACGGTCGTGCTGTTCGCCTGCTTCGTCATCATGGTCGCGGTGATCAACCTGTTCATCACGTCCGGTTCCGCACAGTGGGCACTCATGGCGCCGATCGTGGTGCCGATGATGATGTACGTCGGCGTGTCCCCGGAGGTCACCCAGATGCTCTACCGCATGGGCGATTCCCCGACGAACATTCTCACCCCCATGTCGCCGTACTTCGCGCTCGCGCTGACGTACCTGCAGCAGTACTACAAGAAGGCCGGTGTGGGCACGCTGATCTCCCTGTCGCTGCCGTACTCATTGTCGATGATCATCGGCTGGTTCTTGTTCTTCCTGCTGTGGTACTTCGCCGGTATTCCGCTCGGCCCGGGTACGCCGATGACGTACGGCGGGTAAATCACCGCCCGACATGATTCTGCTTGTAGACAACTACGACTCCTACACGTTCAACCTCGCCCATCTCATCGCGGAAGTCTCGGGCGAGGAGCCGGCGGTCGTCCCTGCGGCTGACGCATTGTCGCTTATCGACGATGTCTCCTCCGGCCGTTTCACCCACGTGATCATCTCTCCCGGACCGGGCACCCCAACCAACGACGATGACTTCGCGGCCTCCCGCGCAATCATCGAAGCCGCATCGGAAACTCCCCTTCTCGGTGTGTGCCTGGGGCACCAAGGGCTCGCTCACCTCGCGGGCGCGACGGTCACCCGCGCGCCGGAACCCCGGCACGGGTTCGTGAGCACGATTAGCCACAGCGGCGAGGGAATCTTCGCTGGAGTCCCGCAGGACTTCAAGGCGGTGCGTTACCACTCGCTGCACATTGAAACCCCGATTCATGGCCACGAGGAGAGCGAGTCGACGATCACGGTGCATGCCCGCAGCGAGGATGGCGTCATTCAAGCTCTCGAAGTGGTCGGCCGCCCGCACTGGGGTGTGCAGTTCCACCCTGAGTCGATCCTGACAGAGCACGGACGCACCATCATGGAAAATTTCCTTCGCCTCGGCAGCTGGAGGCTCACCCACCGTGCAGTCGACATCGATCTCGATTGCCAGCGCGTCTTCGCTGCTCTCCGTGCCCGCGGGAACGACGCGTTTTGGCTCGATTCGGCGGACACCGACCGCGGACGGTATTCGATCCTGGGCGACACCGCCGGTCCTCTGAGCCGGTCGGTCTCCTACCGCCTCGGCGACGATCCCGACATCTTGGACGTCCTTGAGCAAGAACTGGCCGCGGGTATCCAGTCCCCCGTCGACCTCCCGTTCACCGGCGGGTGGGTCGGTTACCTCGGGTACGAGTGCGCTCAGCTCACGCTGCCCAGCGCGGATCTCGGCCGGCACACCTCCCCTGTCCCCGACGCCTACTTCGTGCGGCCGCAGTCCTTCATCGTGTACGACCACTGGGAGCACACCGCGCACCTGTGCGGCCTCGGGGACGCAGAAGAACTCCTCGACCAGCTTGAAGCACTGCTGGGCGGGGTGGATGAGAGGGACGAGGGAACGTCGATAAGCAACGGCTCCTGGCGCACTCCCGATTACCGTGAGCGCATCGGTGTAGCGCAAGACCGGTTGCACGCGGGCGACAGTTACGAAGTGTGCCTGACCGATGCCTTCGAAGCGCAGGCCTCCGGTGAGCTCTATCCCGCTCTCCGCGCGCACAATCCGGCGCCGTACGCCGCGCACCTCGTCTTCGACGGTGTGGAGGTCATGAGTGCATCCCCGGAGCGGTTCCTCACGGTCCGCGATCGTCGCGTGGAAGCGAAACCAATCAAGGGCACCATTGCGGCGGATCAAGATCCCGCGTTGCTTCACGACGACAAAACCCACGCCGAAAACCTCATGATCGTCGACCTCATGCGCAATGACTTAGCGCGCGTGTGCCGCCCCGGCTCTGTGCGTGTGCCCAGCCTCATGGCCGTCGAGCGTTACGCCACCGTGCAGCAGTTGGTCTCCACGATCACGGGCGAACTGAACCCCGATGCGACTCTCATTGATCTGTTGCGGGCGACGTTCCCGCCGGGATCCATGACGGGCGCGCCGAAGGTGCGCACCTGCGAGACCATCGACCAGCTGGAAACTGGCCCGCGCGGGGTGTACTCCGGTGCGTTGGGCTATTTCGGGTTCGACGGGCAGGCGGACCTTTCCGTGGTGATCCGCACCGCAGTCAGAGCAGGGGACCGTATAAGCGTCGGCGCAGGTGGCGCGATCGTGCTAGCTTCCGATCCAGGCGCAGAGGTCGCAGAGAAGCAGCTCAAAGCCGACGCGGTTCTGGGGGCTTTCACATGAAGTCCTACGAATGGATCAATGGTACCTTCGCTCCCTGCTCCCCTGCGTCCTCTCGTGTGGCTGGCCCGTTCGACCGCGCTGATTCGTGGCGTCACCGCGACGGCCGCGCGAACGGTCTCACGCATCACCTAGAGCGTTTCGGGGGCGTCCCGGACGGATTCGTGCAAGCGATGCTGCCGCTCATCTCAGATGGCGACCTCTTTCCGCGGATCGCCCGCTGCGGCTCCCGGCTGTTTCTCGATGTGCGCCCCGCCCCCGCGCCACGCACGACGACCGTGCTCACCTACACGCCGACTGCACCCGACCCGCGAACGCAGCCATTGCTCAAAGGGCCGGATTTGGACGCCCTAGCGCAGTACCGGGACAGCCAACAACTGCCCGGCACAGACGACACTGTGATCGTCGGTGCCGAAGGTGACATGCTCGAAACCACTACCGGTGCGCTGCTCGCCTGGGACGGCGACACTCTCGTGCTGCCGTCCGGCACCTGGCTGCCCAGTGTCACCTCAGCGCAGATCGTCGACCGCGCGCGAGCAATCGGACTGAGCGTGACCAGCCGCCCCCTCTACCCTGACGACAATATGCCGCTATGGTTCGCCAACTCACTGCACGGCCTCAGCCCAGTCACAGAGATTCGAGGCCCGGGTACGACGAAACCACCGGCGCACCCGCGCACCGCCGAATGGCAGGCGTGGTGGTGGGGCAACTTTGCAAAATTCGCCTAACAGCTCCTAGCCGGGTCTCAACCGCGGTGACTCTGAGCTAAGCCGAACGGGAAGCCAACACCTTTCCCGTCGCAGTATCGCACCCTGCCAACTCGGCTGGCGTACCTTCGGCAATCACTCGTCCACCGTCGGCACCCGCGCCCGGGCCCATCTCGATGACCCGGTCCGCCTGCGCAATGACCGACAGATCGTGCTCAACCACGATGACGGTTTGCCCTGCATCAACGAGCCCATTGAGTTCCTTGACCAGCAGCTCCACATCCGCTGGGTGCAGGCCTGTCGTCGGCTCGTCGAGGAGGTACACGGTGTGGCCGCGCCGGGAATTACGGGAGCGCTGCAGCTCGGTGGCGAGTTTAATGCGCTGCGCCTCACCGCCAGAGAGTTCCGGTGCTCCCTGCCCTAAGCGGAGATACCCTAGTCCCACTGCCTGCAGGGTTTCAACGGCCCTCAAGATCGTCGGTTCGTCGGCGAATACCCCGGCAGCGTCATCCACGGTGAGTTCCAGGACATTCGCGATCGTGCGCCCCTGCCACGTCACCTCGAGAGTCTCATCGTTGTAGCGGGCACCCTCGCAGTCCGGGCACGTGGTGTATGAGCCGGGGAGGAACACCAGCTCCACCTCGATTTTCCCGGCGCCGCCGCAGGTTGGGCACTGGCCCTGCTTGACGTTGTAGGAAAACCGCGATACCGTCCAGCCCCGCTTTTTCGCTTCGTCGGTGGAGGCGAAGAGTTTGCGTACGCCGTCGAAAAGCCCGGTGTATGTGGCCAGTGTCGAGCGCGGCGTGCGGCCGATCGGTTTCTGCGTGATCTGCACGACGCGGCTGACTGCGTCGAAGCCGCTGCGCTTCTCCACGCTCCACTCCGCCGGCTCCTGCGATGCGTCTTCATCATCCTGATCCGTCACTGCAGCGGCAGCTTCACACAGCACTCCGGCAAGAACCGTGCTGACAAGGGTGGATTTGCCAGAACCAGACACGCCGGCCACGGCAGTGAACTGCCCGAGCCCGAAATCCACGGCACCACCGTCAATGGACCGGGCGCGCACTCCTTCAAGGGTGAGCGTTCCCGTGGCCTCACGCGATGCGTCGTTCAACGTCAGCGCGCGATTGTTCAGTGCGTGAGCTGTCGGAGTGTCCGCGTTGTAGTCGCTCGTGGGGCCGGAGTAGACCACTTTGCCGCCCTGCTCGCCGGCGAGCGGGCCGACGTCGACCAGCCAATCGGTCTGGGCAACGAGCTCCATGTCGTGCTCCACGAGCAGGACGGAATTGCCGGCGGCAATGAAACGGCGGCACATGTCCAATACTGCGTCGCGCTCCGCCGGGTGCAAACCCGCAGACGGCTCGTCGAGCACGTACGCCACGCCGAAGAGACCCGAGCGCAGCTGCGCGGCGAGACGGATGCGCTGCAGTTCGCCGCCGGACAGCGTCGGCGCGGGGCGATCGAGACTCAGGTGAGCGAGCCCAAGGTCGAGCGCCGACTGCAGCGCGGGCAAAATCTGCTGGAGCAGAAGATCCTCGGCGGAATTGTCTTCCGGGGTCTGCTCGGCCAGCACCTCGTGGACTCGGTCGAGGGGCAGGGCGCCGAGCTCGTCGATAGGCATGCCCGCGTAGGTGACTTTCAGCGCCTCAGGGTTAAGGCGACGCCCATGGCACGTCTCACAGGTGCGCGACTCCATGTAGGACAAGACACGTTTGCGCAGTGTGTCTGACTGGGTTTCGGCGAGAGTATTGGTCAAGTAGCTGGCCACCGAACGCCACGTGCCTTTGTAGTTGCGCTGGATCTGGTCCTCGCCGCGCAGTGGCTTCACCGTCACAACCGGGCGTTCCTCAGTGAAGAGGATCCAGTCCCGGTCCTCTTGCGGCAACTCTTGCCACGGGGAATTGAGGTCGTAGCCCAGGGTCTGCAGGATGTCATGGAAGTTCTTCCCCGCCCATGCGCCGGGCCACGCCTGGATGGCGCCGTCCTCAATGGACAGCGTCGGGTCCGGCACCATGGACTGCTCCGTGGGCTCGTGGACGACACCTGTGCCCTGGCATGTCGGACACATGCCCTCAGGAGTGTTCGGGGAGAACGAATCGGAGTACAGGCCCTTCGGGTTATCGCCCGCACGCGAGTAGAGCAAGCGAATACTGTTCGACAGTGCAGAAACCGTTCCCACTGTGGACCGCGCACCGCCACCCGATGTGGTCTGCTGGAGCGCGACCGTCGGCGGCAAGCCATTGATCTCACTGACCTGCGGATCCACAGCGGAGCCGATGAGACGGCGCGCGAACGGCGCGACCGATTCAAGGTAGCGCCGTTGCCCCTCGCCGTGGATCGTGCCGAACGCGAGGGAGGATTTGCCCGAACCGGACACACCCGTCACCGCGACGAGCGTGCCCCGCGGAATGTCCACATCGACATTCCGCAGATTGTGCAGGTGGGCGTCCCTGACTTCGATTCCGGCGGCTAGCTCAGCAGCTTCAGACATACCCACCAGGGTAACCAGAGCTGGCGGCTACTGCGGACGCTGCGTGTCCTCACCAAGCTGGTGGACGTGAATCATGTTGGTCGTGCCAGCCACGCCCGGCGGGGTGCCGGCCACAACGACCATGACATCGCCTTCGTCATACGCATCGACGGACAGCAGAATCTCGTCGACGGTCTGCATCATCTCGTCGGTGTTGTCCACCTGCGGGCACAGGAACGTCTCCGCGCCCCACGTCAGGGCGAGTTGGGAGCGGACCGCCTGGTGCGGGGTGAACACCAGCAGCGGCAGGTAGGAGTGCAGGCGGGCCAGACGACGAGCGGTCTCACCCGAGCTGGTGAACGCGACCAGCGCGCGCGAGTTGAGGCGCTCAGCGATGTCGCGGGCAGAGTAGGAAATCACGCCACGCTTGGTGCGCGGAATGTGGTTCAGCGGCGGCACGGAACCCATGGACTCGGCAACGCGGACGATGCGGTCCATGGTGCGCACAACATTGTGCGGGTCCGCACCGACCGACGTCTCGCCCGAGAGCATCACGGCGTCGGTGCCGTCGAGCACAGCGTTGGCAACGTCGGAAGCCTCCGCGCGCGTCGGGCGGGAATTGTCAATCATCGAGTCGAGCATCTGAGTCGCCACGATGACCGGCTTCGCGTTCTCGCGGGCAATCTGGATCGCGCGCTTTTGCACCAGCGGCACCTGCTCTAGGGCGATCTCCACACCCAGGTCACCACGGGCGACCATGATGGCGTCAAAGGCGAGAATAATGGACTCCAGCGAGTCCACAGCCTCCGGCTTTTCCAGCTTCGCAATCACCGGAACGCGGCGACCTTCTTCGTCCATGATCTCGTGAACCAGGTCGACATCAGACGGTGAGCGCACAAACGACAGTGCGATGAAGTCCACCCCGAGGTTCAGCGCGAAACGCAGGTCTGCCTTGTCTTTTTCCGACAGAGCCGGAGCAGAGATGTTCATCCCCGGAAGAGACACACCCTTGTTGTTGGAGACAGGGCCGCCCTCAACGACTTCGCAAACGACATCATTTCCGTCGACCTCTTTGCAGACGAGGGCGACCTTGCCGTCGTCGACAAGCAAGCGGTCGCCGGGCTGCGCATCTTCAGCGAGGTTGTTGTAGGTCGTCGACACACGGTCGTGCGTGCCTTCAATGTCGTCGACAGTGATGCGGACCTCTTCACCGGTCTCCCAGTAGGTCTTACCGTCACCTTCAAAACGGCCGAGACGGATCTTCGGACCCTGCAGGTCGGCGAGAATACCCACTGCGTGGCCGGTCTCATCGGTGGCCTCACGCACCCAGCGGTAGTTCTGCTCGTGGTCGGGGTAGTCGCCGTGGGAGAAGTTTAACCGGGCAACGTCCATGCCGTCGCTCACGAGTCCGAGAATGGCGTCCTTGCTGGCTACAGCTGGTCCGAGAGTGCAAACGATCTTGGTGCGTCTATCCACAATTTCCTACTTCGTCTCGTGGTTCATCTCGTGGGTTTTCTCGCGAGAGATTGGATACGCGCCCCACGCTACCGAAACACAGCGTCTTTCGCCGAGCGGTGTTCGCAGTGTGCGCACTCAGCGCTTTTCAGGTGCTTTCCGCTTATCGACGTCGGCCTCCGCAGTCTCTTTTTCCGCCTGATACCCGGGATCAACTTCTTCGGGAGTCTCACGCCCGGAGCGCATCCGGATGAACACGATGACGGCCGCGATGAAGATGACCGCGGAGATGAACATGTTGATGCGGATGCCGAAGATCAGGTGCGCTTCATCGGCGCGCATGAACTCCATAAGTACGCGGCCGAGCGTGTAGGAGGCGACGTACAGGACGAAAACGCGGCCGCGGCCCAAGTTGAAGCGCTTCTCCGCCCACAGCAGGAAGCAGAAGGCGGCGATGTTCCAGATCATTTCGTAGAGGAACGTGGGGTGCACACTCGCGATGACTTCGCCCGTTGACCGGCCTGTCAGCGGAGCGAAATTGCCGGCCTCGTCGACGCGGTAGTAAATGTCCAGCGCCCATGGGACGTCAGTCGGGCGGCCGTAGAGCTCCTGGTTGAAGTAATTGCCTAGTCGGCCGATCGCTTGAGCCAGGATGATCGTCGGACCGACTGAGTCCGCGAACGGTGCCAGCGGCACACCGCGGTATTTGAACAAACCCCATACCGCGAGCGTTCCCAGAGCCACCGCTCCCATAATGCCCAGCCCGCCGGCAGAGAAATTGAAAACTTGCAGCGGATCCTTGCCAGGGCCGAAGTAATCGTCGTACTGCGTGATCACGTGGTAGGCACGGCCGCCGATGATGCCCGTCGGGATAGCCACAATTGCAGCGTCCCAGACCATGTCCGGGTTGCCGCCGCGGGCTTCATAGCGGCGCAAGGTCAGCGCCATGGCGACGATGATGCCGGTAATGATGCACAGCGCGTAGGCGCGGATCGGGATCGGCCCGAGGTACCAGACGCCCTGCGGCGGCGAAGGGATGTTGGCAAGGATGTGGGTACTCACAGATAGCTAGCTTAGCTGCCGCGGCGCGACGGGCAGGCCGGGTGCTGGCCGGCGGCCACCAGCGTGCGGGTGGCTGCGGTGATGTCGTCGCTCGACATGACGGCCTCACCGGCAATGACAGCGTCAGCCCCAATGGAGGCTGCGGACATGAGGTCGCGGGCGTTGCGTACGCCGCCGAGACTGATGCGGAAGACGCTTTCCGGCAATCCGGGCTCGATCTCGCTGAACGCTTCACGGTTGACCTCGTTCGTGTCGAACGTCCATGAGTTGACCCCGATCACCGTGGCTCCCGCCTTCAGCGCGCGGTCCGCTTCTTCCGGCGTGCGCACCTCTGCCATGGCGACCATGTTCAGGGACTCGACGCGGTCGAGCAGGCTTTCCAGGCGCGCTTGTTCTAAAAGCCCGACTTGCAGCGGCACCATGTCGGCGCCGAAGCAGCGGGCTTCGTGGATTTGGTAAGGGTCGACGATGACGTCTCGGCAGACCATCGGCAGTCCGGTGGCCCGGCGGGCCTCCTGCATGTCGTGGAGGGAACCGTCGAAACGCAACCGCTCGGTCTGGCAGGCGATCAGTGCCGCTCCCCCGGCTTCAATGTCGGCCGCGAGCTGCCGGAGGTCACTGGCACCGGTGGGGCCGTGCACGGGTGAGGTGCGTTTGATCTCCACGATCACGCCGCACCCCGGTCCCTTGAGTGCCCCCATCACATCGCGGGTGTCGGTCAGGGAACGGGAGCGCGCCTTGATCTCTTTGAAGGGGATGTTGGCTTCGCGGGCGGCGACATCGGCTAGGACACCAGCCACAACGGGATTGACCTTCCGTTCACCTTGCACCGCGGTCATACTTCAAAAGAGTATCGGGTCTACGTGCCCCGGCGAAATTGAGCGTCCTGATCAGTCGGATCGATGTCCGCGTCGATAGCGTCCCACAGCACGCGGCCCGACTCGGGTTCATCCTGCAGATCCTGCTCGATCTTCTCGCGACGCTGCGACGCCTTTTCGTATTTATTCTTGGTGGCTGTGTCCTCGCCGGGCCGTAATGCCAGGGCAATTCCGCCTGCAGCCGCAGCCAGGGCGCCTAGCAATCCGACCAGCGGGCCGGCGGCATGCGTGGTCACCTCCACGATCTGCGCCCACTCCGGCAGGGCCGCCTGGCCCGTCGTGGAACCGATTGCGCCCTCTTCCCCGCCGTAGGTGAGCAGAGCCTTGATGCGTTCAGGATCCGGCGATGCGACAAGCACTGTCAGCGGCGGCACCGTCACCAGCGCCGCAGCGGCAGCCCCGACGGCACCGACAATGCGACGGCCGATCTTCGTCAGCGCAAGCCCTGCCACGGTCGCGGCGAGCAAGAGGAGAACAACGGCTGTGACTTCAGTGGACCACTCGCCGCCGGCAACCCCTATCTGGCCATCACCTGTGCGGTCATCAGCGTACGAGACGGTCATCCATGTCAGCCGCGATGCGAGCCAGAGGACTATCGCCCCCAGCCCCATGAGCAGCGGACCTATACGCCTAGCGTTCATCGTCCGCTCCCAGCAGTAGGTCCGCCTCGAAGCACGTACGGTCACCTGTGTGGCACGCGCCACCGACTTGCTGGACTGAAAGGAGCACGGTGTCCCCGTCGCAGTCGAGCCGCGCCTCGTCCACATGCTGGGTATGGCCGCTGGTCAGACCCTTGATCCAGTACTCACCGCGGGAGCGCGAATAATACGTTCCCTGCCGAGTGGCCAAGGTGTAGGCCAGCGCAGGCGCATCCATCCACGCCATCATGAGCACCTCGCCGGTCCCCGATGCCTGCACGATCGCGGGGACGAGTCCGTCGGCATTGAAGCGGACACGGTCGCGGATGTGCGGATCCAGCACTGCATCCTCTGGCTTTTCCGGAATCACAGACGCACCTCGCATCCGGCATCTGCCAACTCCTGCTTCACCTCGGGGATGGAGACTTCACCGAAATGGAAGATAGACGCCGCCAACACTGCGTCCGCACCAGAGTGGACGGCCGGCGGGAAGTGCTCGGCTGCCCCGGCGCCGCCGGAGGCGATGATCGGGATGGACACAGCTTCGCGCACCCGCTGGGTGAGTTCGATGTCGAAGCCAGCCTTCGTGCCATCACCGTCCATGGAGTTGAGCAAGATTTCGCCGACGCCGAGCTTTTCTCCGGTCTGGGCCCACTCGATCGCGTCAATACCGGCGGAGCGGGTGCCGCCGTGGGTGGTCACCTCGAAACCGCTGGGTTGGGGTTGGCCTCCTTCGGGAACGCGGCGGGCATCGACGGACAGCACGATGCACTGTGCGCCGAACTGGCGCGATAACTCACCGAGAAGTTCCGGCCGGGCGATAGCCGCCGTGTTGACGGAGACTTTGTCAGCACCCGCCCGCAGCAGCTCGCGGACGTCGTCAGCTGTGCGCACCCCACCGCCGACCGTCAGGGGGATGAAGACCTGCTCCGCGGCGCGGCGGACAACCTCCAGCATCGTGCCGCGGCCTTCCTTCGAGGCGGTCACGTCGAGGAACGTCAACTCGTCAGCCCCCTGCTGCCCGTACAGCTTCGCCATTTCAACCGGATCACCCGCGTCGCGGAGATTCTCGAAGTTGACGCCTTTGACCACGCGGCCGTTGTCCACGTCCAGGCACGGAATGACACGGGTTGCCACCGTCACTGCAGACACTCCTTCATGGGGGTTGTCGGGGTTACTGGATCGACTTAATGGTACTGAGCACCCTTTCGTGCGCCCCGGGTGACCCGGCGATCACACCGATGGAGTCCAGCGTCCACGGCTCCCCGTCGATGTCGGTGACCACTGCCCCTGCGCAGCGGGTGAGCAGCACGCCGGCGGCGTTGTCCCATGGGTGCGGAGAGAAACTCACCGCTGCCTCGTAGATGCCTTGAGCGACGAACGCGAGGTCGATACCGACCGAGCCGCTAATACGGGGGCGCATGTTTGTCCGCTCGAGCTCCTTGATCAACCGCAGGCGGCTATCCGGCGGGATCCGGTTTGTGTCGTCGGAACCGACAGCTCCGACACCGACTTGGTTGCTCACGATGGGGGTGTCCGTCAACCGCGGCAACTGGCGGTCGTTGAGCCACACATGGGACCCTTCCCGGGCAGTGAGGCGCATATCCAGAAGCGGGATGTCGGTCACGGACAGCACCGGTTGCTTGTCCACAACCAGGGAGATGAGCACTGCACAGTTCGGGTTTCCGGAGGCGAAGTTCGCGGTGCCGTCGATCGGGTCAACGACCCATGACGCGTCGGAGCGCAACACTCCGCCCTCTTCTTCACCAAGGACAGAAATGCCCGTGGTGTAGGCAAGCTGCTCACGCAGCATGCTCTCGATCTGCAAGTCGATTTCGGTGGCATAGTCGCCGCCACCCTTGTGCAAGGCGGGAGCGGCACCGAGGCCCTCGGTGAACATCCGGCGGGCTTGATCCGCTGCGTCCTCCGCAATCCGCAGGTACTCGTGAATCTCATCCATGCCCATGGTTCACCAACTCCAGTGCCTCGCGCAGCGTGAAGCGGTTTTCGTACAGCGCCTTGCCCACAATGACGCTGTCGATGCCTTCTTCGGCGTACTGCACAATCTCGGCAATGTCATCCAAGGTGGATACTCCGCCTGACGCGGTCACGGCGGCATCCGTTGCGGCGGAGACGTCGCGAAGCAAATCAACGTTAGGCCCGGTCAGCGTGCCGTCTTTGCTCACGTCAGTCACCACAAAACGTGCGCACCCGGCGGCATCAAAGAATTCGAGAACCTCCCACAGGTCGCCGCCGTCAGACGTCCAGCCACGGCCCTTCGTGCGCCATTGGCCGCCCTCCTCACGCACCGCGATGTCGATCGCGATCGCCTCGCCATAACGGGCAATGGCATCAGCCGCCCAATCCGGGTTCTCCAGCGCCGCGGTGCCGATGTTCACGCGTTTCGCCCCGGTGGCAAGCGCTCGCTCCAACGTCGCGTCGTCGCGGATCCCGCCGGTCAACTCCACGTTGATCGATAGCTCACGGGTGATCTCCGCCATGAGCTCATGATTGGATCCGCGGCCGAACGCCGCATCCAGATCCACAAAGTGCAGCCACTGAGCCCCCTGCTCCTGCCACTGCAGCGCGGCTTCGAGCGGGGCACCATAGCTCTTCTCCGTGCCCGCCTCACCTTGATCCAGGCGCACAGCCTGGCCGTCTACAACGTCAACAGCGGGCAGCACAGTGAAATCCATATTCACATCCTAGTAGAGACTGAGATTCATATGAGCACATCCACGGAGCTGTCGATCCTCGCCTCTACCCGATCGTCTTGACCCAGTTCTCCAACAGGTGCAACCCAGCGTCACCGGACTTCTCCGGGTGGAATTGAGTCGCCCACAACGGCCCGTTTTCCACTGCTGCCACAAAACGGGAGTCACCGTGCGTGGACCACGACACCTTCGGATACGCGATGAACTCGTCTTCCTGCATTTCCCAGGTTTGCACACCATAGGAATGCACGAAATAGAACCGCGTTTCCGCCTCTAGGCCCGCAAACATGTCGGAGTCGCCTGCAACATCGACGGTGTTCCAGCCCATGTGCGGCAACACAGGAGCAGAGAGCTTATCGACGACTCCTGGCCACTCCCCGCACCCTTCCGTCTCAATCCCATGCTCAACTCCGCGGTCAAACATGACCTGCAACCCCACGCAGATGCCGAACACCGGCCGGTCCCCCGCTAGGCGTTTCCCGATGATCCGCGGCCCAGCAACCTCTCGCAAACCCTTCATGCACGCGTCGTACGCCCCCACCCCCGGCACGACCAGGCCATCCGCCTCGACGGCGACCATGGGTTCACGGGTGACCACCACATCCGCGCCGACGTGCTCGAGGGCGCGCTGCGCAGACCGCAAGTTTCCGGCACCGTAATCAAGGAGGGCGACAACTGAACTCATGGGCGTGATTCTAGCCAGGCGACGTACAGCTGATGCCCGATGCCCTCCGGTATGGAATCGACGGCGGCTGTACGAATGACAACCTCGAACCATTGGTCGTCTGAGATGCGCATATCGTCGATTCCGTGGGTTCGCAGAACTATGGAACCCAGTAAGACACCTAACCGCTTGTTGCCGTCGACAAGCGGATGGCTTGACTCAATGCTGTGGATAAGCGCACCCGCTTTCAACCACGGATTGGGGTACAGCTCCTTCCCCTCGAACGTCACCCATGGCCGGTCAAGTGCAGCAGCCAGAAGCCCCATGTCCCGAACACGAAATCCCGCCGCATCGAGAATTGGCTCGATAGCCTCGAGTGTGAACCGCTGTCGAATGGTCACGCGTTCTTCAACCGTTCCATCAGTTCGGAACGCGCATCCATGATTTCCCAGAAATCCCGCTCATTGGCCCGCTTAGCTTCAGAAATCTCCCACTCTTGCCGGATTAGACGCGAGATCACTTTTTGTTTTGAGGTGCCGGCGGTCTCTGCGAGAGCGGTGAGTTGCTGGTCTTCTTCTGGGGTGAGCCTAAGGTTGAGCGCCATAGCAAAATGGTACCAAATTGGTACTTACGGGTGGCGCCGCCTGCCCACAGCCCAATCGGCAACAGACAGCATGATCCCGGCGATGACGATCATCCCACCGACAATAAAGGACCCCGTCGCGCCGACGCCAGCGATGATCAGCCCGAAGAAGAACGACCCGATTCCTTGCCCACCGTCGAAGGAAATGTTCCACACTGCGGAGGCATGGCTCACCTTCGACTGCGGCAGGCGATGGAACATGGTGAGTAGGGATTCGTTCTGAATCACTCCGAATCCGGCACCGAATAGCAGGGCCGCGACGACAAGCCACCACTCCGATGCCCCTGCGGCGAGGCACCAGGCGAAAAGGAACATGCTCGCGCCAAGACAGACCTGGAAGGGGATCATGAGGGTTCCCGGTTCACCGCGGCGATCGGCCACCGATCCGGCGCGGATGCGAGCCAGCATGACGGCGAGGTTCACCACGGCGAGCAAGACGCCGCCCAGTGCGGTGCCAGATGCGATGCCCATGTCGCGTGCCGCAGCGGGCAGGAAGTTGGCGATGAGACTGAATGCTAATGATCCGACCGCCAGCGCCATCGCCGGGATGAGCAGTAGTTTCCACGTTGGTGCGGAGACCGCGCCTTCCATCACGGGGTCGGCCGGGGCACCCTTGACCGCAGGAATAAAGAAGCACGACACCAACCCCGCGCCGGCAATGACCAGTGCGATGATCCACACCGGCAGGTAGCCAACGCGTTCCCCGATGAAAAGACCGAGCGGCAGCGTGAGCATCTGCGCTAAGCCGCCAGAGGCACCGAACACTCCCGTGGCCTTACCCAGCATTTTCCGGGGCACGAGCTCTGGAATGATCGCGGATTCGGACACCGTCATGGCACCGAAGCCGACACCGCGCACAACGGAAACGGCCAGGACCATTGCCGGCGCCATCGACAGTTCGAACAATAGGGCCGGCACACCGAGCAACACGGCGGACACCGCGATCGCGGATCGGTAGGTGAAGCGCCGCAGTAACCGGGGCATGAACACCTGCGTGATCACCGTTGCGAGCATGAATACGCCTGTTGACGCGCCCGCCAGCGCCGACGATCCGCCGGAGTCCAGCACGGCCACTGGAACGACCGGGAGCAGCATGCCCCACGAGCCGAAGGCCGCGGCTACGGCGACAAGCGCTGGCACAAACCCGCGGACAGCCCACACAGAGGTGGGCTGTCCGGGCGTTCCAGGTGACACGGGTGCCACAGATGTCACGGCATCGCCCCGAACAGCACGATGAGCGCACCGGAAAGTGACAGTAGTGCCAGAATGCCCAGCACGATCGTCACTGGCTTATTGCCCTGCTGGTAGAACGACCACGTCCCGCCAACCAACAGGCCGGCCAGGATGAACAGCATCCACACGGCGATGCTGGAACCAGCCTCCATTACAGCGCGCCCTTCGTTGACGGCACGCCGCTGACCCGGGGGTCGATCTCGTAGGCGGCACGCAAAGCACGCGCTACAGCCTTGTACTCGGCCTCGGTGATGTGGTGCGGATCGCGGCCGTATTCGACGTTGACGTGCAGGGTGATGCGCGCGTTGTAGGCGAGCGTCTCAAAGAAGTGGCGGTTGATCACAGTGGCGTAGTGCCCGCCGATGATCTGCCATTCCATGGACTCCGGTTCACCGTTCATGACAAAGTACGGCCGGTTGGAGATGTCCACCACGGCGCTGACCAGGGTCTCATCCATCGGCAGTGCCATGGAGCCGAAGCGGCGGATGCCCTTCTTGTCCCCCACAGCGTCGATCAGCGCCCAGCCCAGCGTGATCGCGGTGTCCTCGATGGTGTGGTGCGCGTCAATCTCGATGTCTCCGCGCGCCTTGATGGTCAGATCGAAGGACCCGTGGGTGCCGAAAGCCGTGAGCATGTGGTCGAAGAACGGCAGTCCAGTGTCAACGTCGACGTTGCCCGTGCCGTCGAGGTTGATTTCCACCGAGATGTCGGACTCGCTGGTGGTGCGGGTCGCTGTACCCACGCGGTCAGTCATTGCTCTTAATCTCCTTCGCCGCGGTCAAGAATGCGTCATTCTCCTCGTCCAAACCAATTGTCACACGAAGATACCCCGGCACGCCGATATCACGGATCAAGACACCGCGGTCCAGAAACTGCTGCCACGATGCGTGGGTGTCGGCGAAGTGCCCGAAGAAGAGGAAGTTCGACTCGCTCGGCACGACCTCGTATCCCATCTCTGCGAGCGCATCTTGGACGTGCTTGCGTTCGCTCGCGAGCTTTTCGACGTTTCCGAGCGTCTCGTCCGCATGCCGCAACGCTACACGGGCAGCCGCCTGGGAAATGACCGACAGGTGGTACGGCAGGCGGACAAGCATGACGGCCTCAATGAAGGCAGGATCAGCGACGAAGTAGCCGAGACGACCGCCGGCGAAGTCGAACGCCTTCGACATCGTGCGGGAGACCACCAGCTTGGTCGGGTATTTCTCCACCAGCGTCACGGCGGATGGCGAGGGGGAGAATTCCGCGTATGCTTCGTCGACAATCACGATGCCGGGCGCAGCGTCGAGGATTCGCTCGATGTCATCGATCGAGGTGACATCACCGGTCGGGTTATTCGGGGTGGTGACGAACACAACGTCCGGCTGCTGTGCGTTGATTTCGCTGATGGCGTGATCGATATCGATGCGGAAGTCAGCGCCGCGGTCAATGCCGATAAACTCCGTCTGCGTTCCTGCACTCAGGATCGGGTGCATGGAGTAGGACGGCGCAAAGCCCATGGCAGTCCGTCCGGGCCCACCGAATGCCTGTAACAGCTGTTGGAGGACTTCGTTGGAGCCGTTGGCGGCCCACACATTGTCCACGGTCACTGCCACGCCGGTCTGCTTACTCACGTACGCCGCGAGGTCCGCTCGCAGCTCCACGGCGTCGCGCTCCGGGTAGCGGTTGAGGCTACCGGCGACGCGAGAGATCTCTTCCAGCAGATCGCTGATCAGCGCCTGCGACGGCGGGTACGGGTTCTCGTTCGTGTTCAGCGCGTACGGAACCTCAAGTTGGGGCGCGCCGTAGGCGGACTTGCCACGCAGTTCTTCGCGCAGCGGAAGATCAGAAAGCTCGGCCATTATTGCGCCTCCGTTCGCGCCTTGATTGCCTCGCCGTGGGCGGGCAGTTGTTCGTCGGTGGACAGGGTGATGATGTGCGGTGCAACCTCGGCGAGCGCATCCTCGGTGTACTCGATGAGATTGACCGGCCGCAGGAAGGTGTGCGTGGTCAGGCCCGGAGTGAAGCGCGCCGTGCCAGACGTGGGCAGCACGTGGTTGGAGCCAGCGATGTAGTCACCCAGCGGCACCGGGGAGAATGGGCCGATGAAAATCGCACCGGCGTGCTTGATGCGCCGGGCCACGTCCGCGGCGTTGCGGGTGTGGATTTCTAGGTGCTCAGCGGCATAGGCATCAGCGACGGCAATGCCTGCCTCCAGATCATCAACGAGCACAATGCCCGACTGCGGCCCGCCTAAAGCAGTGCCCGCGCGGTCGGCGTTGAGGGTTGCGGTGGCACGCTCGTCGATAAGCATATCGACGGCTTCCGCCACCTCTGGCGAATACGTAATCAGCACTGATGCAGCATTCTCATCGTGTTCGGCCTGGGAGATCAGGTCGGCGGCGACGTAGAGCGGATCTGCAGTGTCGTCTGCCAGCACCGCGATCTCGGACGGGCCGGCTTCCGCGTCGATGCCCACGACACCGTTGACTACCCGCTTGGCGGCTGCGACGAAAATGTTTCCCGGACCGGTGATCATGTCCACCGGCTCAAGCTGCGCCTCATCGTCGCCGTAGGCGAGCAATGCGACTGCCTGCGCACCGCCGACGGCCCACACCTCATCGACACCGAGCATTGAGCAGGCGGCCAGGATCGTCGGGTGCGGCCACCCGCCGAACTCTGCCTGCGGCGGGCTGCACACCACGAGGGATTCTGCACCCGCCTCCTGGGCCGGGATAACGTTCATGAGCACCGACGACGGGTAGACAGCTTTACCACCCGGGACGTACAGGCCCACGCGCGGGACCGGCAGGAAGACTTCTGTGACAGTCGCACCGGGAGCGACGTCAGTCGACTGCTCCTGCGGCTTCTGCGCAGCGTGGACCGTACGGATCCTCCGAATCGCTTCCTGCACAGCGGCGCGAAGAGAGTCATCGAGATTGTCTGCGGCAGCGGCCATGACATCCGCCGGGACACGCACGGACGCAGGGCGCACACGGTCAAATTGCTCACCGTAGTCCAGAGCCGCTGGCGCACCGCCGGTCTTCACCGCATCAATGATCGGTGTGACAGTGGGCAGGACGGACGCCACATCCATCCCGCCACGCGGCAGGATGCGGCGCAGCTGCGCGCTCGACGGGGTTTGGCCCCGCAGATCAGTCACTTTCAGCATGGGAGAATCTCCTTCAAACCTTGTTGAAGTACATCCTATTCACCCACTTGGACACTCCCCCGTCCGCCTTCGAATGCGGCTGTGCTGACCAGCCCCAGCCAATAAGCCAGACTCGCCATGAACGGCGCAGCACACCACGCGATGCCGGGTTGGAACGCGGGCACCAAAGTGAATGTGTCAGACTCCGCTGCCGCGTGCGGAGGGTTGGCAAGATTAGCTGACCATTGGCCGAGAACGTGCAGCGCCCAGCTAGAAAACAACGCCACGCATGCGGCGAAAACCATGCGGGAAAGGTTGCTTTCCCGCTCCCCCGTCCCGTACGCCACAAGGCCGACAGCCAGCCCGAGGAGAGTAGAAAGGATGACAAACCAACCGAAGGATGCGAATTCGACGCTGTCAGGACTCAACACATGGTTGATCTGAACTCCGCCGTCAACAACCTCGGCAACATAGCCGGGGCGCAGGAACCCCCATATGACACCGATGACGCACCCGAGGATGACCCCGAGTGCGACGACCCCCGCTCCCCAGCGAAGCTTTAGTTGCACACCTTCCACTGGCCGTTCTCACGAGCGAAGCGCTGCACGCCGGACTCGGTCTGGCCGTTGGTGTTCACCGTCACGTTGGCGGAAGCAGTGTCGCCGTTCACACGCACGTCGGAAAGCGATGTCTGCGTCGCCGGGACCGGCGGAATCGGACGACCCTGCGCCTTAGCAGCATCGACTGCGAGCTGCATTTCGCGCTCGGTCTTCTCCAGGCTGGTGCCCTGGCTAGCCAGCTGCTGGTTGGTCTGGTCGACCACCTTCTTGCAGGAGTTGTCCATGATCACGCGGGTCCAGGAAACGAAATCGCCCGGGTTGTAAATGCGGTTCATGGTGTCGGTCATGGCCCGCACGTCAGCCTCGCTTGCGGGCTGCCCGTTCTCGATCGGCTGAATGTCAGGCGTCGGCAGCGTACCGTCCTCGAAGGGGTTGACCACGCCAGCACCCGGGTTCGGAGCGCCCTGTGCCTGAGGATCGTCAGCGTTCTCGCCCTCACCCTCCGGCTTATCCTTGTCGTCCTCTTTCTTTTCATCAGCCAGCGGATCGACCTCCGCGCCAGCGGTGACCTGGTTGGTTTCGGTAGCCACCTCGGACACGACGTCGCTCTGATCCTCGCCGGAGCCGCACGCAGCTAGTGCGAGGGGGGCAACCAAGACGGCGGTGGCGAGGGCGACGGCCTTCTTCGAGTTAGACATGAATCGGAACTCTCCTCTAGGTTTTCGAGAACTGCTCCCGACACTCTAGCAGCGTCAAGCTTCAGTTACTCAATTGTTGCGCAGGGAAGTACCAGTGAAGTAGCTGTGAATATCGGGTGTACCCTTGCGTGTTATGCAGCTGTCCCAGTCCACTATCGCACAAGCGGCGGTGGGCATCCTAGACGAGTACGGCCTTGCTGACGTGTCCATGCGTCGGGTCGCCGCGTCGCTTGACGTCGCGCCTGGAGCCTTGTACTGGCATGTGGACAACAAGCAGGAACTCATTTGCGCGATGGCAGAAATCATTATCGCCCCAGTCCTCGAGCGCACTTATGCCGGGCCGCGTGAAGCTTGCGCCGCCCTGCGCGGAGCTGTTCTCTCCCACCGCGACGGCGCGGACGTGGTCGCCACAGCCGCAGCACTACCCGGCGCGGACATTCACGCGCACCTCCTGGATGCAGTCAAAGCGACGCTCAGCGACGGGCCCTCGGCAGACAGCGAGCGCGCGGCGCTTATCGACGCGACCGCGACCGGGTTGCTCTATCTCACTCTCGGAGCGGCGAACATGCACCAGGCCGGCGTTCAGTTCAACGAAGCTGCCCGCCAAACCTCGGCTGCCACGGCTCCCCGTGGCAGTGTAGAACACGTTGAGCAGGCAATTGACCTTCTGCTCGCGGGCCTCGACGCACAGTGAGCTAGAGCTATTACTATCGAGTCTCATGACAACTCCTAGCGAGAACGCGCAGACCCAAGTTTGGCCTGGATCCTCCTACCCATTGGGCTCCACCTACGACGGTGCGGGCACTAACTTCGCCCTTTTCTCCAACGTCGCCGAGAAGGTTGAGCTGTGCCTGCTCGACCGCGAGGAGAACGAGACGCGTATTCCCCTCGAAGAGGTAGACAACCACGTCTGGCACGCCTACCTTCCTGGCGTCCTGCCGGGACAGCGATACGGCTACCGGGTCCACGGCCCGTGGGACCCTGAAAACGGCAAGCGCTGCGACCCGTCCAAACTGCTCGTCGACCCGTATGCCCGCGCATTCGACGGCGAGTTCGATGGAGATTCTTCCCTGTTCTCCTACGACATTCACGCCGAGGAACCCGGCACCGGCCGCAACGAGGAAGACTCGCTCGGTCACACCATGAAGTCCGTGGTGATCAACCCGTTCTTCGACTGGGGCGACGACCGTTCTCCGCGCATCCCGGATAATGACACTGTCATTTATGAGACCCACGTCAAGGGCATGACGCAGCTGCACCCCGATGTCCCGGAGAACTTGCGAGGCACCTATGCCGGCATGGCGCACCCGAGCGTGATCGCGTACCTCCAAGACTTGGGGGTCACCTCTGTCGAGCTCATGCCCGTCCACCAGTTCCTTCAGGATGACCGCCTGCGGGACTTGGGCCTGCGCAACTACTGGGGCTACAACACCTTCGGCTTCTTCGCGCCGCACCAGGATTACGCCGCCAGCGAGAAGCCGGGCGATGCCGTCGCCGAGTTCAAGGGCATGGTCCGCGCCTACCACGAGGCCGGCATGGAGATCATCCTCGACGTCGTGTACAACCACACCGCCGAGGGCAACCACCTAGGCCCCACCATTGCGTTCCGCGGCATCGACAACGAGGCGTACTACAGGCTTGTCGACGGTGACGCCTTCCACTACATGGACTACACCGGCACCGGTAACTCCCTCAACGTCCGCGACCCGCACTCACTGCAGCTCATCATGGACTCTCTGCGCTACTGGGTCTCCGAGATGCACGTCGACGGCTTCCGTTTCGACCTCGCTTCCACTCTGGCGCGTGAGTTCTCCGACGTAGACCGCTTGGCTACCTTCTTCGACTTGGTCCAGCAGGACCCAGTCGTCTCTCAGGTCAAGCTCATCGCTGAACCGTGGGATGTCGGTGAGAACGGTTACCAGGTGGGCAACTTCCCGCCGCTGTGGAGCGAATGGAACGGTAAGTACCGCGACACCGTCCGCGATTTTTGGCGCGGTGAGCCCTCCACCCTGGGCGAGTTCGCTTCGCGACTCACCGGTTCGTCGGACTTGTACAACCACAACGGCCGCCGCCCGACGGCGTCGATCAACTTCATCACCGCCCACGACGGCTTCACACTCAACGATCTGGTCAGTTACAACGAGAAGCACAACTGGGACAACGGTGAGGAAAACCGCGACGGTGAATCTCACAACCGTTCCTGGAACCACGGTGAAGAAGGCCCCACCGACGATCCGGAGATCCAGGAGCTGCGTTCGCGCCAGCGCCGCAACTTCCTGACCACGTTGTTGCTTTCCCAGGGGACCCCGATGATCGCCCACGGCGACGAGTTCGCCCGCACGCAAAACGGCAACAACAACGTCTACTGCCAAGACAACGAGCTGGCCTGGATGGACTGGAACAGGCTGGACGAGTCGGAGGAACTGCACGACTTCACCCGCCGTTTGATCAGCATCCGTAAAGAGCACCCTGTCTTCCGCCGTCGCCGCTTCCTGGCCGGCGGTCCGCTGGGCATGGACGCTCAGGACCGCGACATTGCGTGGCTGGCTCCCGACGGTCAGATGATGACCAATGATGACTGGGGCTTCGCCTTTGGCAAGGCCCTGCAGGTCTACTTCAACGGCAACATGATTGCTGAGCCTGATTCCCGTGGCCAGCAAGTCGTGGACGATTCCTTCGTGTTGATGTTCAACGCCTACCACGAGGACATCGAATTCACCCTGCCGCCGAAGAACATGGGCGCGAAGTGGGAAGTCCTCATCGACACCACTGAGCCGCTCGGGTACCCGGCGGAGAAGGAGGAGATTGAGGCGCAGGGTACCGCGAACGTTCCGGCACGCTCCACCCTCGTCCTGCGGCAGATCGAGCCGCCGGTCTTCGAGGACGGCGACGATGAGGCAGAGCAGGACGCAGCGGAAGAGGGCGCTGTTGTTGGTGGCGGTTCGACCCGGGTGAACCCCGAGTCATGATCTCAGCTCTCGGCACGCGCGTCGTCGTCACCGGCGCTGCTGCGGAAATTCACCCGGAGGAGTTAGCGGCCGCGCTTCGTGGCTCGTCGGAACCGACGGTGATCAACCTCGACGACATCACGAACACCGAGGTTCGCTCCGGGGATTCGTGGGATGAAAGCACGGTCGCGATCGAATCCGGCGGTGAAACCGTCACGGTGCGCTTTGCCCCCGGAGATACGGAAGGCCCGCAGCAGCTGTGTGCGTTGCTGACCGGGGAGTCCGTCAGCGTCGACACCATCACCGGTTTCTCCTTTGTTGCCGTGGCTGTGCACACCGCCAGCCAGGACTGGGGCTCTGTGGACCGAGTGGACCTCGCCCGCGTCACCGACAGCGAGGTCACCGAGCGATTCAGCCTCGAACCACCGACGAAGGAGGCGTTAGCTGACTTCATTGGCGATAGCCCCCTCGTCGGCTACAACGGATACTTCGACGCATCTGCCCTGCGCTATGCAGGCCTTGTTTCCGATCTCACCTTCGCGTGTGTGCTCACGCAGGCTCGCGCAGCTGAACTTGACGTGCCCAACCACAAGCTGGACACCCTCGCCGACTTCTTCGGAGTGGACGCCGACCCGGCATCGGTGATGGCTGCTCTCGCCCGGCACGCCAAGCACACTGGCTCTCTGAAAGACTTCGTCCACGGAAGTGGCTTTGCCATGGGCACTGTCAGCGCTGACCGCGTCATTCCTGTGTTGCGTGACTTCTCCGGTGCAGCCTCGAGCATCCAGAAGGCCAGCAAGGCTGAGAAAGACACCCCGAAAAAAGAGCAGCAGGGCAACAACAGGGGTCCCGCGCCGTGGCAATCTGTGGCTACCCCGGACACCATCCCGGATCCGGCAGTCGACGCGGACCCGAACTCGCCCCTGTACGGGCAAAACGTCACCCTCACCGGAGAGTTCGATCCCTTCGATAAAGGACAGCTCTGGGACGGCATCGCCAACCAGGGCGGCCAAGTAGGAAAGAACGTGACCAAGAAGACAACCATCCTGGTCACCGGCGAGTGGGCCACCATGACGTCAAAGGAAAAACGGGCCCGGGAATTGATGGATAAAGGCCAAGACATCGACATTTGGCCAGCAGAGAAGCTGCTCAACGTGCTCGGTCTCGACGAGGAACCTCCCTTCTAGCCTTTTCCTTCCGGCACCGGGAACCAGACGGGGCGGTGACGCAGTCTAACTAGGGCATGACCACCACATGCTCTACCGATCTGCTTCCTGTCACCGGGTTCGTCGCGTTGCCGGTGCGGGCGGAAGTCGTCGAAAAGCGGCCCTGGGGCGAGCGCGGGGACTCGCCCGCGTATCTCAACCTCTCCCCCAACGTCGTGGCAGTGCTCATCTCCGAAACCGGGCACTTACTGTCCCAGATTGACCTGTGGGACAGGGGCCTCAGCGTGAAACAGGCGTGGGATTCTGCCGCCTACACCTTGTTGGAGCGCCAGAATTCTCACCGCGTCGAGTTCCAGGTACGCAACGCTTCATGCGCACTCGGCACTACTGCGCCACGCGGATTCGAAATCGCCCCCTTCGATGTGCCTGCAGTGGCGTGGCTGTCGCACCCGAAAACGTTTCAAATGCTGCACCAGCACTTTCTCGAGGTGCTCGTTCCGAAAACCGGACTCGTGTACGTCACCCGCGACCAGCGCGACCTGTTCGTGCTGGACACCACAATCGAGGCTGCTGCGAAGGCTGTACCGCAGGCGACCGTCATGACGTACTCCCTCGGTTTCCCTGTCGTGACTAGGGTGTGAGGGGTACCCACCATTTAAGGAGCGAAGCATGCACCGCCCGATCACGTCCACTTACCGTCTGCAGTTGCGGGGGACGCAGGCTGATCCGTCGGGCCGCGGCTTCGGTTTCGCGGACGCGGAAGCCCAGGTCCCCTACCTGAAATCGCTGGGCATCTCCCACCTGTACCTCTCCCCTGTGTTCACCTCGTACCCGGAGTCGAACCACAACTATGACGTCACCGACCCAACGGTGGTCAACCCAGAGCTCGGAGGTTTGGAGGGATTACGCGCGCTGGCCCATACGGCACACGAAGCGGGACTGGGTCTGATCCTGGACATCGTGCCCAACCACCTGGGTGTGGAGACACCGCAGAAGAACAAGTGGTGGTGGGATGTACTCAAGAACGGCCAAGATTCGGAGTACGAGTCCTACTTCGACATCGACTGGCACGAGGACAATGGCGCTGGCGGCAAACTGGGGCTCCCTGTGCTGGGGCAGCCTGGCGACGAAGACGAGTTCGAGCTGACGCTTCTCGACGAGATCGATGAGCCGGTACTGAAGTATTACGAGAACTACTTCCCGCTGAGGCCTGGGTCCTTCGAGTCGCTTGACGACGATCCGCGTGAAGTCTACGAACGTCAGAGCTACCGGCTGATGTACTGGCGCGACGGTGTCATTTCCTACCGCCGTTTCTTCTCCGTCAACGGGCTGGCCGGTATCCGCCAGGAGGATCCGCTCGTTTTCGAGCACACGCACCGGGTGCTGCGGCAGCTCATTGCTGAAGACCTCATCGACGGTATCCGCGTCGACCACCCGGACGGTCTGGCTGATCCGTTCACGTACCTCAACCGGCTTCGTGACCTCATTGGGGATGACCGCTGGCTGGTCGCAGAGAAAATCCTCGGAGTCACCGAGCCGCTCGATCCACGCCTGGCGGTCGATGGGACGACCGGTTACGACGCGTTGCGCGAACTCGACGGGATCTTCATCAACCGCGAAGCCGAAGACTCCATGAGCATGCTGTCTTTGCGCCAGTCCGGGTCTACCTGGGATGAGCCCGCTATTGAAGCCGCAGAGCACCAGCTCAAGCGCGACGTCGCCGAGTCCGAGCTCGCCGCAGAGATCCGCCGTCTGACACGCGCCATCCGCCGCGACAACTTCTCCACCGCTGGCTCCAATGTCTCCGAAGAAGACTTGACCAAGACGGTGATCGACCTCATTGCTGCCATGCCGGTGTACCGCGCTGACTACATCTCGCTGTCACGTCAGACTTCTACTGTCGTGGCCGACATGGTGCGCCGTTTCCCGTCCCGGCGTGCGGCCCTTGACCTGATTTCCGCAGCGTTGCTGGCCAACGGTGAGGCGAAGACGCGTTTCGCGCAGGTCTGTGGTGCCGTCATGGCCAAGGGTGTGGAGGACACGCTGTTCTACCGCGCCTGCCGCCTTGTCGCCTTGCAGGAAGTGGGCGGGGCACCTGGACGATTCGGTGTCTCGGCGGCTGAATTCCACCTGCTCCAGCAAGAGCGCAATAACTTGTGGCCGCACGCCATGACGGCGCTGACCACCCATGACACGAAGCGCAGCGAGGACACCCGCGCGCGGATCATTGAGCTGACAGAACGCCCGAAGACATTCGCTGAACTCATCGCGCAAGTCACGGCGCTCGTTCCCGCACCAGATCAGGCCACCGCGCACTTCCTGATCCAGAACATTATCGGGGTGTGGCCGGCTGACGGGATCACCGAGGATGTTCAGCAGCGCCTGCGCGATTATGCCGTCAAGGCGGTGCGCGAGGCGGGTGTGCATACCTCCTGGTTCGACAACGCCCACGACTTCGAAAAGGCCATCACCGACTGGGTCGACGCTGTCGTGGAGGGGCCGGCAAGTGGCATGATCACCGACTTTGTCAAGGAAATCCATCGGGGTGCTGTCCAGGTCTCCCTCGGCAGGAAGCTGCTTCAACTCGTGGGGCCGGGTATCCCGGACACCTACCAGGGCCAGGAGTTCATCGACCTATCCCTGGTGGATCCGGATAACCGCCGCTTTGTTGATTACGTCAACCGCGAACAAACGCTCTCCCAGTTCAAGGAGAGCGAGGACCACTACGCAGATCTCTGCTTCGCCCGCGATAATGCTGACGGCACTGGCCTCTACCCGCACCTAGAAGACGTGGCGGACCGCGCGAAGCAGGCAGTTGTCCACGAAGGCGCGATGCTGCGCCGCCAGTACCCGGACATCTTCCTGGGTGGTGACTATCAGGCAGTCTTCGCTGTCGGCGAGGCCGATAACCATGTTGTGGGGATCGCGCGCGGAGCAGATTCGGCCAGCCTCTCCGTGATCGGCTTGGCTGTGCGCCGGCCCCTCATTCTCGAAGACAGTGGCGGATGGGGCGACACCACCGTCACGCTCCCCGAGGGACAGTGGACAGACCGCCTCACCGGGAGAACCTACGAGGGCACGATCCCGTGCGCAGAGCTTCTCGACGTTCTGCCCACCGCACTTTTAGTCAGCCACCACCTCGACTCCGCCCGCTGGGACAGCTAGGCGTGAAAAGCGGCTAGGCGAAGATGAGCACGAGGGTCACCACAATAGTGACCACGATCACGGCCAGGACCAGCTGGGTGGTGTAGGAGACCTTCACGGGCGACAGGCCTTGCTTCCAGAACTCGTAGTTCTCGCCGTAGGGGTCGTCCTTCTTCGACTTATTCGCGGCCGGGGCCGACGGGCCGTAGTTCGGCTGAGGCCGGTTCGGGGGCGGATCGGGCAAGAATGCGTCGCCAGAGAAGGTGGCACTCGGCTCCGGGTAGGTGTTTAGGTCAGCCACTGGCGTTCTCCGATCGCTTCGCGGATGTTCAGTTCGAACTGCTCGGGGGTCATGTCGACGTTGTTCGCTTCTTGGTGGACATCAATCCACTTATTGAACAGTTCGGGGATGGTCGCTTCCGGTGCAGGGCTCTGCATCGCGAAGTCGAGGGCGTGCAGGATGCGCATTAGTCCGGTGCGGTTGAATCCGATCCAGTTCACTTCCCCGTCCACGGCTTTGAGGGTAAGTGTCAGCTCTTCAGCCGGCCCGTACGGGCGGCCGCAGAATCCGGTGAGCCATGCGTGGTCGATCACTGTTACTTGGCCCGGTGCAGTGCCCAGGAACAGCCGCGAGGAAGTGCACACGCACGCCGACGTGAACCCGGGAGCACTCGTGAGTGCAACCTCGAGGATTTCCTCTCCAGGGCCGAGCACCTGCATGACGTCGTTCACGACGGCCGGTGCGATTTGGGTGTCGCCGCAGCGCTCTAAAGCTTTACGCGCAAACTCGTTCTCCTTCACCACATACGGCAGGTTATCATGTGCGTTGCGTGAAAATGGACTTAGAATCTATGTAGCGAAATCTGAGTGAGCTGAGGTTTGAGTCCGCTGTTTGAGGAAGGAATCCCCCGATGACCGCCATCACTGCTGCACGGTTTGAACGCCCCCGCGCTAAGGCTGAGGATGTTGCCGTTGACCTGTGGGAATGGAGCACCCCGCAGCCGGACCGTCAGACAGTGCTGGAAGCCTCCTTCGCGCTGCCGTACCGGGTCGGGCATGACCGGCCCGTGGACACTCCCACGTTGCCCGTGAAGAAGGACCGCGTGCAGTACAAGCGCATGCTCGAGCAGTGGTGGGGTATCACTTCCGCCGAAGAAACTCGACAGATGACGGAGAGGCTCATCGCCGGTGACGTGCACACAGCCTCGTCAGATGCGGTGCTGCACACCGCCGAGATGCTCACGGGCGAGTTCGCACCGCAGGAATGGCGTTCGCAGGATTTCGCCGAGCGCCGCCGCACAATGGAGATCTTCCTGGAGCACCTGGCTATCTCCAACTGGATGGATCCGAAGCAGCTCTGGACAGACTTCGACCACTGGCTCGCAGTGCGCACCCACCCGTCGTTTGCGAACGTCAATGCACCGTCGGCCCCGGCAACGACCCGCGCCTGGGACATCATGCGTGTGGAAATGACCGCTGCGACCGCCGCCCTCGTCGGGATCATCACCCCGGAAGAGTACTCCAGCTACGCCGCCCGCGCCGTCGCTGAGCTGCAGAAGCACTTCATGTCCTGGGCGGATGCCGCAGCGAGCTTCTGGTGGGGCCGCGCGATTTGGTCAGCTGACACCATCCGCGACAACGCGGACGACATGCAGGGTGAACTCCAGGTGTTTGACCACATTCTCACGGAGGCGTTGGCTGACCCGAACTCCCCTTGGCGGCGCTTCCCGCTCCACGCTTAGCCGCTCCTGCCACGCAGTTTGTCCAGCTCGCGGCGTTCTTTCTTCGTCGGCCGGCCAGCGCCGCGGTCACGCTTCGGCATGGAGTAGAAGTACTCCTTCGGCGGTGGCGGCGGAGAGTGGTCGATGTAGCACTGCCGCGCGATGGGTGCGCCGACACGTTTCCGGGGCGTGTCGACGACTTCGTAATCCAGGTCGCGGTAATCCTTCCAGGCTTTGACGCGGTCCCCCGGCACGACTTGAGCTGAGGGTTTGACCGCATTGCCGTTGAGTTTCACGTGCCCGGCGCGCACAGCGTTCGCAGCCTCGGTGCGGGTTTTATACATGCGCACCGCCCACACCCACACGTCGATGCGGACGGCGGATCCGTCTGGCACTAGTACTGGTCCCGGTGGTTGATGATCTTCTGAACCTTGCTGTAGTTGACCATTCCGCCGACAACGGCAACTACGAAACCGAGCACGATAAGCGACCACGTTTGGGTCAGAAGTGCCAGTGCGACACCGCCCACAACACCTCCGCCGACCCACAACGCGCCATTGCGGGAATAGCGGCGCACGGCCTGCTTGCGTGCTTCGATCGGGTTATTCGGGCGGGGCTGGATCGTCATAGGGTTCAGTCTAACGCACGCTCCACCCACGTCTGCCCCACCGTGCGTGCTTCGCTCGTGCCCTGAGTCAGAGCCGCCAACAGCTCGTTCAACTCCTCCACACCACCCGGCGCAACGGCGAGGGTGTAGGCCGCCTGGGCGCCGTATTCGACATCGACCACGTCCACTCCTGCAGCACGCAGGTCCGCCTCCACTCTGCCTGCGTCAGCATGCGGCAAGTCGACGCGGGCGAGTTCGCGCATTCGCTTTTCGACGGGTTCCACCAGCTCCAGCGCCTGCGACACCGATTCCGAGTACGCGTGGACGAGACCTCCCGCGCCGAGCTTCACGCCGCCGAAATAACGGGTGACCACAGCGACCGCACAGCGCAGCCCCGACCCGCGCAGCGCGTCGAGCATTGGTTTGCCAGCTGTGCCGGACGGTTCGCCGTCGTCGGAAGAACGCTCAATGCGGCCTTCCGGGTCCGCGATGAAGGCGGTGCAGTGGTGCCGCGCGTCGGGGAACTCGGCGCGGGCACGCGCGATCACGTCGCGGGCTTCCTCCTCGGATTCAGCGCGGGCGATCCAGGTGATGAAGCGAGACTTCTTGACCACAATCTCATTGACCACCGGGTCGCCTGGCGGAGGAAGGGTGAATGTCGTCAGCATGAGTTTCAGATATTACTTAGTGTGGGAGACATGAGGTTTGAAGTCTGGGCCCCGCACGCGCACGATGTTCGTCTCATCGTCGACGAGAACGAGCACGATATGCGCCGCGATGACAGCCGCCGCGGGTGGTGGACCAGCGATGTCGAGCAGGTTCCTGGCCAGCGCTACGGCTTCACGCTTTTCGACGGCAACGACTGGTCCAAACCCCTCCCCGACCCGCGCTCCCGGCGCCAGCCGGACGGCATTCACGGACTCTCGGAAGTCGTCAGTACAGACTTCCCGTGGACCGACGACCACTGGGTCAACTACGAGTTGCAGGGCCAAGTCATCTATGAGCTTCACGTGGGCACGTTCACGCCGGAGGGAACGTTCGATGCGATCGTCGATAAGCTTGATTACCTCGTTGAACTCGGTGTGACCACGATTGAACTCATGCCTGTCCAGCCGTTCGGGGGCGAGCGCAACTGGGGGTATGACGGTGTCGACTGGTTTGCAGTCCAGGAGTCCTACGGCGGACCGGAAGGCCTCAAACGGCTTGTCGATGCTGCCCACCACCGTGGCGTGGGCGTCTTCCTCGACGTGGTGTACAACCACTTCGGCCCCGACGGCAACTACAACGGCATGTTCGGCCCCTACACCACGGCCGGCTCGACAGGCTGGGGCGATGTGGTCAACCTCTCCGGGGCCAACTCGGACGAGGTGCGCGCCTACGTGCTTGATTCTGTCCGGCAGTGGCTCGACGGGTTCCACATCGACGGGCTGCGACTCGACGCGGTGCACTCCTACGACGACCGCGCGGCGTACTCCATCATGGAGGAGATCAACATGCTCGCCGACGAGATCGAGGTGAAGAACGGCCCAAACCCGATCATCATCGCAGAGAGCGACTTGAATGATCCGCGCATCATTGCCGACTACGCCCACGGCGGGTACGGGCTGGACGCGCAGTGGCTTGACGACATCCACCATGCCCTCCACACCGTCATCACCGGTGAAAACATCGCCTACTACGAGGACTTCGGAACAGTGAAAATCCTCGCCGACAGCCTCCGCCACGGCTACCGCTTCCGCAGAGACTGGTCCAACTTCCGCGGACGCACGCACGGGCGCGCACTGAACTTAGAGCAGATCGCCCCGTGGAAGCTGATCACCTACACCACCACGCACGACCAGGTAGGCAACCGCGCAGCGGGCGACCGGCCGTCGCAGAACCTGACGATGGCGCAGCACGCGTTGAAGGCGGCAGTGATTTTCTTCAGCCCGTTCACACCGATGATCTTCATGGGCGAGGAGTTCTACGCCCAAACCCCGTTCCCTTTCTTCGTCTCCCACACGGACGAGAACTTGCAGCAGCTCACCCGCGAAGGTCGCGCGCACGAATTCGCCCGCTACGGCTGGAACTTCGATCATGTGCCCGACCCGGTCGACCCCGCGACCTTCGAGTCGGCGAAACTCGACTGGAACTTCGCCGGCGACAACGTGAAGATGTACGAGATCTACAAGGATCTGCTCACGCTGCGCCGCCGGCTCGGGCTGGCCAAAGACGACCTGCGCGAGCTCCAGGTCGATCACGGAGCAGACGGCGAGAAGTGGTTGACCATGGGGTACGACGACGTCTTCCTCGCCGCCAACTTTTCCGACGAGGAAGTCACAGTGCCCGCGGGTGGTGAGTTGGTGTACTCGTACGGCTCGCCGCGCGTCGATAAGCAGCAGACGGTGCTGGGCGCATGGGACTTCGCGATCATCGCACGATAGCCCCGCGCCTTGACTTGCGCTAACCGGTGACGATGAATTCGTACTCCGGTGTGCCCGGCATGAGGCGCTGACAGTCGAAGGAGGCATCCTCCATGCGTGCAAGCAGCGGATCGAGATCCGTGGCGCGAGCCAGTTCGATGCCGACGAGCGCGGCACCGGTCTCCCGGTTGTTCTTTTTCAGGTATTCGAACAGCGAAATGTCATCGTCCGGGCCCAGCACATCGTTGAGGAAACGGCGTAGCTGGCCCGGCTCCTGGGCGAAGTTGACCAGGAAGTAGTGCTTCAGCCCCCGGTGCACCAGGGAGCGCTCCATGATCTCGGCGTAGCGCAGCACGTCGTTGTTACCGCCGGAGATAACGCACACGACTGTGCTGCCCGGCGCGAGCTTGACCTCGTCGAGGGCAGTGACGGATAGTGCGCCCGCAGGCTCCGCAATGATGCCTTCGTTCTGGTACAGGTCCAGCATGGTCGTGCACACAGCGCCTTCATCGACGTCGACGATGTGGATGCGTCCCTGGTTTTCCTCGATGATGCGGTAGTTGACGTCGCCGATGCGCTTGACCGCGGCCCCATCGACGAACGGATCAATCGCCTCGAGCGTGACTGGTCCGCCCGCGTTCATCGCAGCTGCCAGGGACGCAGCGCCTGCTGGCTCAGTACCGATGATGGCCGTGCGCGGCGACATGTCGGCGAGGTAGGCGGCGATTCCTCCGATCAGACCCCCACCGCCAACGGGGACGAAGATGGAGTCGAGCGATTTGCCGAAACCAGTCAGCTGCGTGAGCACCTCCGCAGCCACAGTGCCCTGACCGATGACGGTGTCACGCGCGTTGAAAGGCTCCACGAGGGTGGCACCGCGATCTTCCGCATCTCGGCGCGCTGCTTCCGCGGCTTCGTCGAAGTTGTTGCCCACGAGCACAAGCTCCACGCTGTCCCCGCCGTGGACCATGATCCGGTCGCGCTTCTGCTTCGGGGTCCGCTTGGGCACGAAAATCTTACCGTCAATGCCCATCGCCCGGCACGCGTACGCCACCCCTTGCGCATGATTGCCTGCCGACGCCGCGACGACCCCAGCCGCTTTCTCCTCATCGCTCAAGTTGGAAATGTTGTAGTAGGCGCCGCGGATCTTGTACGACCGCACGTCCTGGAGGTCTTCCCGCTTCAGGTACACCTCCACCCCATGCTGCTGCGACAAGCGCGGGCAGAACTGCAACGGAGTGGGCGCGATGACGCTGGAAATTCCAGCCTGCGCACCCTGGATATCGGAGGCGTGCACGGGCGTGAAATCAGGCGCGGAAGTCATAGAAGATCATCTTAGACCCCTTGGATTTTGCCGAAAAAGAGACTAGACTATGTCGCGGTTTCCAAACCTACTACTGCACGTCGCACGCACGTTACCCGTGAACGTTTTGAAGGAGTCTTTCCCCGTGAAGAAGCGCACTGGCCTTATCGCCGCCGCACTGTCCGCCACTATGATCTTCGGTTCCACCACCCCTGCGTTTGCTGATGACGCTAACGATGGGAAGGTCGAAAGTGTCAAGGACAACGACACCCCGTCTGAGGACAAGGACGAGGATAAGGAAGAAGACAAGAGCGATAACAAGGGCCCCTGGGACAAGAACGGCGCATCCAGTGAGGGGCCATGGGAGAACGGCGGCAGCTTCCCCGAGGGTTCTTCCGGCCTGAACCGCCTCGAGGCGTACTTGAATTCCAACCACTTCGAGTCGATCTCTGCCATCGTCGCTGCTCTTGCCGGCGTGGTTACCGTGGCCACTCAGCTCGCCGCGCTGATCATCAAGATCAACCCGGCTGCGAAGGCGCAGTTCGAGTCCCTCTTCAAGAAGTAGACGCGTGGTAGATAGCTAGCTGAGCTAGTTATCCCGGCACGTTAGCTGGCGAGTAGATGCGCTCGCCAGCTTTTTCTATCCCAGGACTCCGGCACCCATGGCGGCCTTCAAATCGCCCATGAGGCTGCCGGATCTTTCTACTCGCAGGTGGTCCCCCAAGATCATCAATTGGGACTGGTCACCGTTGACCAGGTTCAAGTAGACGTCCGAGTCACCCGGGTTATTCGACAGAACCTGCTTGAGTTTGCGGATGTTGTCCATCGTGCACTGCTCCGTCTTCAGAGTCAGGCGCAACGGTAGACCGGCACCGTTACCGGGGCCGAGCTCTGGGACTTTCACGTCGTCGCCGAATAGGCTCATGCGGTCGTCGCGGATGGACACGTGCGCCTTGACCAGTATGATGTTGTCCTCGACGATCTGCGGCGCCACCAGCGCGTAGACCTTGTTGAACAGTAGCACTTCGACCTGCGCACCGTGGTGGTCCTCGAGGGTGACGATGGCCCATGGGGAACCGTCCTTTTTCGAGTACCGCCGATCCACGCCGGAAATAATGCCGCCGATGGTCACTTCATCACCGTGGCGCATCTCTCCTTCTAGGATCTTCGGCAGCGGAGTGTCGGTCTGGGCGTCAATGGCTTCCTCGAAACCGTCGAGCGGGTGGCCCGAGACATACAAACCGAGCATTTCACGCTCGAGGGCGAGTTTGTGCTTCTTCTCCCACTCGTCGTCAGGCACCTCAATGGAAAACGCGTTCGTGGCCTCCTGGTCTCCCCCGAAGGCAGAAAACAGGTCGAACTGCCCCTTGTCGGCCGCCTTCTTCGTGGTCAGCACCGAATCCACAGCGTCGTCGGAAACCAACAGCAAACCCTTGCGCGGGTGATCCAATGAATCGAACGCGCCCGCCTTGATCAGCGACTCGGTAATGCGCTTGTTGCACGGCAGCAGATCGATCTTGTCCAGGTAATCGGAGAAGTTCGTGAAAGCGCCCTTGGTGCGGCGGGACTCCATGATGGACTCCACCACTTCTGCACCGACATTGCGGATCGCGGCAAGGCCGTAACGGATGTCCTTGTCCACAGCCATGAAAGTCTCTTCAGACTCATTAATGTCCGGCGGGAGCACCGAGATGCCCAGGTGCCTGCAGTCAGCCAGGTAGATCGCGGACTTGTCCTTCTTGTCACCGACGGAGGTCAGCAGAGCGGCCATGTATTCCGCGGCGTAGTTCGCCTTCAGGTAGGCCGTCCAGTAAGACACGAGCGCGTAACCAGCGGCGTGGGACTTGTTGAACGCGTAGGACGCGAACGGCTCGATCGTGCCCCACAGAGCGTCGACAGCAGCCTTAGAGTAACCGTTGTCGAACATGCCCTGGGAAAACTTCTCGTATTCCTGGGCGAGCACCTCGGGCTTCTTCTTACCCATCGCCTTACGGAAGCCGTCTGCTTGGCCGGCGGTGTAGTTGGCCACCTTCTGGGAGATGTTCATGATCTGCTCTTGGTAAACGATCAGACCGTACGTCTCGTCGAGAATCTCCTTGAGCGGCTCCTCCAGCTCCGGGTGGATCGGAGTGATCGGCTTGCGGCCGTTCTTGCGGTCCGCGTAATCCCAGTGCGCGTTCACACCCATCGGGCCGGGACGGTAGAGCGCCAACGAGGCGACAATATCGTTGAAGCCGGTCGGCTTCATGCGCTTGAGCAGCTCCTGCATGCCGCCGCCGTCGAGCTGAAACACACCGAGTGTGTCACCACGGGACAGCAGCTCGTAGACCGCTTCATTGTCCGTGTCCAATGCCTCGAGATCGATCGTCTCGCCGCGGTTCTTCTCAATGTTCTCGATGGCGTCACCGATCACCGTGAGGTTACGCAGCCCCAGGAAATCCATCTTCAGCAGGCCGATGGCCTCACACGCTGGGTAGTCCCAGCCGGTGATTAGTGCGCCGTCTGCAGGCCTCTTCCACATCGGGATGTGGTCCATGAGCGGCACCGACGCCATAATCACGGCACACGCGTGCACGCCTGCTTGCCTGACGACGCCTTCCAGCCCCCGTGCCGTCTCATAAATCTTCGCCACATCCGGGTCAGTCTCGATCATCGAACGGACCTCGGTGGCCTCGGAGTAGCGGTCGTGCTCCGGGTCGGTGATACCGGACAGCGGGATGTCCTTCGCCATGATCGCCGGTGGGAGTGCAGCGTTGATCCGGTCGGCCTTCTGGAAACCTTCCTGGCCGAAGTTGACCTTGGCGGAGTCCTTGATCGCCTGCTTCGTCTTCACGGTGCCGAAGGTGATCACCTGGGCGATCTTGTCCTCGCCCCAGTTCTCTGCTGCATAGGTGAGCATCTCGCCGCGGCGGCGGTCGTCGAAGTCAATATCGATATCGGGTGCGGACGGGCGCTCAGGGTTCAAGAAACGCTCGAAGAGCAGGCCGTGCTCCATCGGATCGATATTGGTGATGGTCAGCGCGTACGCGACCAGGGAACCTGCTGCGGAACCACGGCCCGGACCGACGCGGATACCGATGGAACGTGCGTGCTTGATCAGCTCGGCGACGATCAGGAAGTAGGACGGGTAGCCCTTCATGTCGATGACGTCGATCTCGTAGTCGGCGCGGGCGCGGTAATCCTCCGGCACCTCCTTGCCCTCGAACCGCTCATCCAAGCCGCGGTGCACTTCCTTGCGCAGCCACGTCGTCGGGGTCTCCCCCTCCGGCACGGTGGCAATCGGCATGCGGTCGTGCGGGTGCTCCTCCCACAACTCGCCATAGTCGCCAACGCGCTCAGCGACCCAGAGAGTGTTGTCGCAACCGTCGGGCACCATGTCGTCCCAGTCGTTGCGCATCTGCTCGGCGGACTTGATGTAGTAGCCGGTGCCGTCGAACTTGAACCGGTCCGGGTCCAGCAGCGTCTTACCAGTCTGGACACACAGCATCGCCTCGTGGGCGGGCGCCTGGGATTCCAGCACGTAGTGGCAGTCGTTGGTGACCAACGGCGGCAGGTCTAGAGCTTCGCCGATGCGCAGCAAATCCTCACGGACGCGGCGTTCAATGGTCAGCCCGTGGTCCATGAGCTCGAGGAAGTAGTTGTCCTTGCCGTAGATGTCCTGCCACATCGCGGCCGCCTCGAGCGCCTGGTCGTACTGGCCCAGGCGCAGGCGCGTTTGCACGTCGCCGGACGGGCACCCAGTGGTGGCGATGATGCCGTCAGCATGCTCGGCGATGAGCTCTGCATCCATGCGCGGCCACTTACCTAGTTGTCCTTCGTAGGACGCAAGCGAACTCAAGCGGAACAGGTTGCGCAACCCTGTCGCGTTCTCCGCCAGCATGGTCTGGTGCAGGTACGCACCGGAGGCGGAAACGTCATCGCCCTTCTGGTCCGGGGTGCCCCACAGCACGCGCTTCTTATTGAAGCGCGACTCGGGTGCCATGTAGGCCTCGATACCAATGATGGGCTTTATGCCCGCGTCTGTCATCCGGCGGTAGAACGCATTCGACCCGAACATGTTGCCGTGGTCGGTCATGCCGACTGCGGGCATGCCCTGGCGGGAGACCTCCTCCGCCAGCAGATCCACCTTGGCCATGCCGTCGAGCATGGAGAACTCGGTGTGGTTGTGCAGGTGGACAAAGGAGGATTTTTTGGCCATGAGGAGAGTCTACTCGTAGCGCAAAGCGTCGATCGGTTGCATCTTGGCAGCCTTGTTTGCCGGGTAGAAACCGAAGAAGACGCCGATACCCATCGAGAACAACAGCGAGAACACCACTGCCCCGATCGGTGGGAATGCCACCGGGCCGTAGGAGTCACCTTCGATGAAGCCGAGCAAGCCACTCGACAACACGCCGATGAGGCCGCCGAGTAGCACGCCAATGATTCCACCGAGCAGACACACCATCACTGCCTCTACGATGAACTGGGTGCGGATGTCGCGGCGGGTCGCGCCGAGCGCCTTACGCACACCGATTTCCCGGGTGCGTTCGGTGACGGTGATGAGCATGACGTTCATCACGCCGATTCCGCCGACGAGCAGAGAAATACCACCGATGGACGCGATCACCGAGCTAATGGCGCCAAAGATGGCTGTGAATCCCTCGAGGGACGACTCCATGTCGATGACTTGCGCCTCGGCGTTGTCGTTGTGCGCGTACTGGCGGTCCATGTAGCTTTGCAGCTCGTTGCGGAACTCAGCCGGGTCCTCATCACCCGTGGTCTGCACGATGAACATGTTGACGCTTTCAATGGGTTCGGCGATCCGCTCGAGCGAGCTCAACGGGATATAGATCTGACCATAGGCCTGCATCTGACCGAAGCTATCGGCACTTTCTTCCTCGGCTTCGGCGACACCGATCACGGTGAACACCCCGGTGGAATCGCCTTCGATATCGATGCGCTCACCGAGGGCGGCGGCGGCGTCGCCGTCAAAGAATGCGTCGACAAGCTCCTGCGAAATCACCGCGACGGGACGCTCGGTGTCAATGTCCTGCTGCGTCACTCCCCGACCGAATTCAACGTTGATGGCGCGAACGCCCAACGAATCCGCAAGCACCGGATTGATATCGGCAGACGCTGTCTTCTCACCATATTTCGTCTCCGCGGGGACCCTCTCGGAGATATCCGTTCCGATGACCCGCTCACCGAAATGATCCCGGATCTGGCCGAGCTCGTCGATAGAGACCATGTCGGACTCATCATCGACCGGCATATCCATGCCGCCGGAGAACTCATCTTCCGGCATCGCTTCTTCTTCGTCTGGAGTTTGGGCGATCATCACCACGTGCCGGGACGCGCCGATGTCTTCCAGACCACTCATCACCTGGTTCTGCAGGCCGCGGCCGAGCGTCATGATGATGATCACGGCCATGATGCCGATGATGATGCCTAGCAAAGTCAGAATCGAGCGCAGCTTATTCGTGCGCAGGCTGCTTGTGGCCAGGTTGATTGATTCACGCAGCTCCATGGGCACCTCCTGCGCGCACCTCCACGACGTGGCCGTCCTTCATTTCCACACTTCGCTGCGTCTCTTCAGCTAGGTCTGGGTTGTGGGTGATGAAGACGATGGCTTTGCCATAGTCCTGATTGAGACGGTGGAATAAGTCCATGACCATGCGTCCGGTTTGGGAATCGAGGGCACCCGTCGGCTCGTCAGCAAGCAGCAAATCCGGGTCGTTCGCCAGGCTGCGTGCAATGGCCACGCGCTGCTTTTGACCACCGGAAAGCTCGTTCGGCTGGTGTGTGAGGCGGTCACCCATGCCGACAATGTCGAGCAGCTCTGCGGCGCGCTCTTCTCGCTCACGCTTGCCGACGCCCGCGTACATCATCGGCATGGCAACATTTTGCAGCGCATTGATACGCCCGACCAAGTTGAAGTTCTGGAAGATGAAACCGATGTTTTGCGAGCGGTAGGCCGCTAGCTCAGTGTCGTTCTTTTGGAAGACGTCCTCACCGTTGAAGGCGTAACCTCCGTGGGTGGGTTTGTCCAGCATTCCGATGAGGTTCATCAAGGTTGATTTACCGCAGCCGGACGGGCCGACGATGGAAACGAACTCCCCTTGCTTGGTGTCGAAGTCGATGCCGTGGAGCACCGTGAGCTCGGTGTCTTTGCCTTGGTTGTATTTTTTGGTGATGCCGCGCATGAAGATGAGCTGGTCAGGATCAATCTCGACCAGCTGCGGCTGGTCGGCTGTGGGAGTTTCCGTCACGGTGGTTACTCCTGCGCGGACTTATCGGCGGGTTTGTCACCGGACTTGTCAGCGGATGCGTCATCGGCGATGGTCACTTCTTCACCGATGCGATCGCGATAATCGTCCGGCCAGGCGATGACCGTGTCGCCCTCTTTGAGGTCGCCTCCGGTGACGGCGATGTCGGTGTCGTTCTTCACACCGGTCTCCACAGTGCGCTCTTCGATCTTGCCCGTGGTGGCGTCCTCGTTCTCGCGGGCGAACACGAGCACCTTGTTGCCGTCGAACACCGCGTCGCGCGGGATGCTCAAGCCGTCCGGGCTTTCGTCGGTGATGATCTCCACACGCGCGGACGCTCCCAAGCGCAGGTCTTTGGTATCGCCGGTGACTTCGATCTCCACCGGGAAGGTGACACCGGTGTCCTTCTTGTCGCCGCCCTGGCCCTGCATCGCGCGCGCGGCTGCTTCAGCACCCGCGCCGGCGGGATCCCCGTCAGCCATGGGGGCGACACGGCGCACGCGGCCCTCAAACTCCTTGTCATCCGTCACCGGGGTGGTGAAGGTGACGCGGTTTCCTTCGCGCACATTGGCCACATCGGACTCGCGCACGTTGGCGCGGACGAGGAAGCGCGAGGTATCGGACACGGTCATCAGGCCGCCCGCGGCCGGCGATCCCTCCTCCGCCTCGATCTTGGTCACCACGCCGTCCATGGGGGCGTAGATTTCCGGATCCGGCGTCTCGTATTCCTGGATGCTTTCTTCGGCCTGCGCCTGAGCCTGCTGCTGCATGAGCATTTCTTGCGTGGCCGGATCAGCTGCCGGATCACCCATTCCTGGGTCAGGAACGCCCGGGGCGCCTGGGGCACCTGGGGCACCCGGAGCACCCTGCGCGTCCATCATCTGCTGCTCAATGGCCTGCTGTGCTTCGCGCTGCCCCTGCTCGCGGCCTTGTGCGTGGGCTTCACCCAGCGCACGCTCGACCTCTTCCCTGCTCGGGCCAGAATTGCCCGGCTGCGCCGGCTGTCCCGGCGGGGGTGGAGGCGGGGCGCACGCTTGGCCGGGTTTCGGGTGGCCCGGCAGCAACGGTTTCAGGCAGTTCTCGATGGCACTGCCGGCATCCAAGAGGGTCTCGTGCAGGCTGCCCGCAGCATCCATTTCAAGTGCTTCCGCCCCAGCACCCTGGCTTTGCAGCTGCGGGCCGGCAGAGGTGTCCATGGTGACCAGGAGCTGGCCCTTTTTCACCTTGTCGCCCAGCTGCACGTGAATTTTCTCAACGGGTGCTGCCATAGCGGAGGAGATGCCAGCCTGCTTGATCGGCGCGACGGACCCGTCGACGACAATGCTGTTGACCACGCCTTCTTTCGCAACGACCTGGTAGTCGCCGGAGCCGAGGTCACCGGAGGCGGCGTCTCCCCCGCCACCTATGCCGCAGGCTGAGGCAAAGAATAGGGTCGAGGCAGCAGCCAGGGACACTCCAGCTTTACGGGCGGTGCGGAAAGAAGACAATGTCATCTCCTGATCATCGATCAAACAGGGTCTTGGGCTTCAAGCTCTTCTTAACATTACACCGTCACCCTCACAGTTCACCCCCGAGAGTATTGACGGGGCGAATGGCAAAAGCCCCCCACACGGCATCGGGAGGAAGCGCCTCGACGGACCACACCCGCTCGTTGTCGGCGATCTGGCGCAACGCATCGCCGGTGTCCCACACGACTACTCCGGCAAGGTCTTCTTCGGTTGCCACGGTGAAATTGTGCGCGCGGTCGCCCTCCCCGACAGGCAGCGGATGCGACTCAGGCGGCAGAATCGCGTTCACACGCCCAATGGGATCCAAGACATCCGCGGCCTCCTCCGCGTTCAAAGCCGGTGAGAACGTGACCAGGGCAAAGGCAGGTTCATCGCCCGGAGCGCTGCGCATGCTTATCGACGCTCGCTGCGCATATTCCTGCGCACTCTCCCCCGCGTCTGGACCGAGCTGGTCGCCTTGGGGAGCCGGTTCAAACCCGGTGCGGGTTCCCAGCAGCCAGATCCCGGCGATGAGAACCACCGAAATTGCGAGCACCGCTACGGCGATGGTCAATGCCGTGGGGAGCTTTCTCATGCCCGCAGCACGTCCACTGCGTGCTGAAGGTCGGGTGGATAGGGTGACTCCACTTCCATCCACACACCGGTGCCGGGGTGGACGAAACCGAGTGCAGTGGCGTGCAACCACTGCCGGATCAGCCCCAGCCGCTTGCCCAAGTTCGGGTCGGAGCCGTACATCGGATCCCCCACGCAGGGGTGGCCCACCGAGGACATGTGGACGCGGATCTGGTGCGTGCGTCCCGTTTCCAAGTGGACTTCCAGCAGGCTTGCTTCCCGGAACGCCTCGAGAACCTCGTAATGGGTGACTGAGTGACGCCCGTCTGCGGTGACGGCGAACTTCCACCCCGACGACGGGTGCCGGCCAATCGGCGCGTCGATCGTTCCCACGATCGGATCGGGCAAACCCTGCACGACGGCGTGATAAGTCTTCTCCACCGTGCGCTCTTTGAACGCGCGCTTGAGCACCGAGTATCCCGGGATCGAGTTGGCCACGACCATGACACCCGAGGTACCCACGTCGAGCCGCTGCACAATACCTTTACGCTCCGGCGGGCCTGCATCAGGCAACTGGTAGCCCATGGCTTGCAGCCCGCCCACCACCGTGGGGCCGTCCCAACCCAGCGTCGGGTGCGCGGCAACGCCGACGGGCTTGTCCACGACAATGACGTCATCATCGTCGTACAGCACCGTCAGACCTTCAACGATCTCCTCCTTCGGCATCGGCGCCTGCTTCGGTTCCGGCAAGGTCACCTCGAGGCTATGCCCGGTGGAGACGCGGTCGGATTTGGTCACGCGGGAGCCGTCGATAAGCACCTCGCCCGCTTCAATGAGCTCAGCCGCGACAGTGCGCGACAGACCGAATGCTTTGGCCACGGCAGCGTCGACACGCATGCTGTCGAGCCCCTCTGGAACAACGAGCGAACGGTACCTACTCATTGCTGCCCCCGTCTTTGTCCTCATCCTTATCTTCATTGTTGTCCCCCAGGAACAAGGAGAGCACGAAGACCGCTACCCCGACATTGATGGCGATGTCCGCGACGTTGAACACCGCGAAGCTGCCGACGGAGATGTAGTCCACCACGTGCCCGAACCAGAATCCCGGATCGCGGAACAGGCGGTCGATGAGGTTGCCCAGCGCGCCGCCGGCGATGAGCGCGATGCCCAGCGCCTCCCACTTATCCCGGATCCGCGGGGCCACAAGGAGCGCGCTGACAACGAAGACGAGCTGGATCGTGGTGAAGATCCACGTGGAGTTTTGGCCCATGGAGAAGGCCGCGCCGGGGTTGAACAGCAGGTAAAGACGGAACCAGTCGCCGATCAGATACACCGCCTCACCCGGGGTGAGCACCGTGACCATGGTCTGTTTGAGGATTTGATCGATCACACCGACCGCGGCCATGACGCTCACGATGAGCGGAACATAAGGGCGGGTGCGGGTAGCTCGGCTTTCTGTGGTCATCGTCGCCTTACTGTAGTCGCTTGGCAGTGCGGTAGGTTCGATGTGTGAGATATCGGTTCTTGTCCCTGCTGCTTGCCGCATCGCTCGGGCTGAGCGCATGCGCGAAAACCGACCCGATGGACGATGTCCCAGCCTTCGAGGTCGACACCGCCACCGTGACTCTGGAAGACCAGGGCGACGGTGAGAAGCGTCAGCTGGTGTATTCAGGCGGGGAGCAAACCACGACCGTTGAGGTCTCCTACGGCGTCGCTCAAGGCGCAGTAGCCACCGACAGAGTCGACCCCGAGGCCCCGGCCGGCGGTGACGTGGACAAGGTCACGCTGCCGTTGACTATCTACATCGCGGACGATGCCTCCGAGGCGAGGGTCGGTGAGCCGAAGCATTCGAACTTGGATGCCGGCACGGACGCTCTGACTGCGGAGGACTTCCGCATGCGGTGGCAGCACGACGTCCACGGCAATATCCAGGACATCAAGCTGCTTCCACCGGAGGGCAGCTCCGACGAAGGGCGCGCGATTGTTGAGAGTGCTCTGCTCCAGGTTCTTGCCGCCCAACCGGTGTTTCCCATTGAGGCCGTCGGCGAGGGAGCGACGTGGACTGTGCAAACGCGCACGATCGGCGGTGCCCACATGCTGCGCACGACGCGCTACACCGTGGACTCCCTCGATGGTGACACCGTCGTCCTGTCCCTCGACATCGAAGACGAGCCGACGGAGACAGAGCTCACCATCGACGACACCCAGGCCGGCGGCACGTTGACGGCTGATGAGTGGTCGACCACGTCCGACGCGACCATCACAGTGGACCTCACGAAACCGCTGCCCACGCAGGGCCAGAACGCCGCGACGACCCGCACCGTCTACAACGGCCCCAACCCCGATTTCAAAGTGGTCCAGGACGTGACCACCGCAACGACCTACGGGAAATAACATGCCTGCCCCGCTGCACATCGGACTTGACGGAGTCTCCTTTTCCTACCCCGACGGCCACCGCGTACTCACCGATATCTCCTTTGCAGTGCCGTCCGGTTCTGTCACGGGGCTGATCGGTGAGAACGGCTCCGGCAAGTCGACGTTGCTCTCCCTTATCGCCGGCGATAACAAGCCGACCGCAGGCACGATCATCACCCCGCCTGTGACGGGGTTCATTGCCCAAGAGACTTCACTGCCGTTCACGTCCCCCGCGTCGGAGCTTATCGACGCCGCCGTGGACGAACTCCGCGGCGTCGAGCGCGAGATCGGAGCCTTGTCGGAGCAAATGGCGGACAACCCCGCTGATGCCGGACTGGCGGAACGCTTCGATGTGGCTCTGACACGGGCGGAGAATTCCGGCGTGTGGGAACTGGATGCGCGCATTGCCACCGTGCTGGCCGGTTTAGGTCTGGCAGGGGTAGATCTGGCGACTCCGCTCGGCGAGATGTCCGGCGGGCAGCGACGCCGCTTCGCGCTGGCCACATTGCTGCTGCGCCCGGTGGACGCCATGGTTCTCGACGAGCCAACGAACCACCTCGATGACGAAGCAGTGGACTTCCTCGTCGACGAGCTCACCTCATTCAAAGGCCCTGTGCTGGCTGCTTCCCACGACCGCTACTTCCTGGACACCGCCTGCGACAGCTTGGTCGATCTCGACCCTGGGCTCGGCCCTGAAGGCGGTATGGGTGAAGAGACAAAGCAGGGAGCGAAATTCTCCGGCTCCTTCTCCGATTACCTCGAGGCCCGCGAGAAGCGCCGCGCCCGCTGGGCCACCGACTACGCAGCTCAGGAACACGAGCGTGAGCGGCTGGAAAAGGCCGCCCACCAAACCGAGGACGACGTGTTCCACTCGCATGAAGCTAAGACGGAAACCCGCAAAGCCGCGAAGTACTACGCTGACAGGGCTGCGAAAACGGTGGGCAACCGACGAAAAGCAGCCGAATCGCGGCTGGAGAAACTCGAGCGCTACCAAATCCCGGCACCGCCGAAGCGGCTGCGCTTCCAGGGCCTGCCGGAGCACACCGCGACATCGCTGGGAGTCCCTGCCGTAGTGACGAAGAACCTCTCCGTCCCGGACCGGCTCGCTCCGCTGAGCATCAAAGTTCAGCCGGGCCAGCAGCTACTTGTCGAAGGCCCGAACGGGTCGGGCAAGTCTACGCTGTTGAAGATCATCGACGGCGAGCTCACCGACTACGGCGGCGAAATCATCATGCCGGAGGAGATCACCGTCGCACGTCTGGAGCAGGACGACGACTGGACTGATCTGTCGCGCACCCCCGCCGACATTCTGCCGACCATCGTCGAGATGGGATTGATGACAGAAGAGCAGGCCGCACAACCCCTCGACGACCTGTCCTTAGGTCAACGTCGCCGTGTTTCGCTGGGCCTGATCTTGTCCAACCCGCCGGATCTACTGCTTCTCGACGAGCCGACCAACCACCTCTCCCTCGTCCTCGCCGAGGAACTCGAGGAGGCACTGCTGGATTTCGAGGGCACAGTCATCATGACCTCTCACGACCGGTGGGTCCGCCGCAACTGGCGCCGGCGCATTGAGCACAAAGACAACCGCGCCACGATCCTCACCCTGTCCACGCTGTGGACAGAAGAGGTGTGGCGCGAAGAAAACCCGGAAGCTTAAAGGGCAGGTGCCGGTGCACCGCCGGGGGCAGGTGCCGGGGCCGGAGCTCCGCCTGGTGCCGGTGCCGGGGCGCCCTCAGGAGCCGGGGCCGGAGCACCGCCTGGTGCGGGCGCCGGAGCGCCCTCCGGAGCAGGTGCAGGTGCACCCTCGGGCGCAGGTGCCGGAGCGACGCCCTCACCCTCCGGAGTTGCCTCGCACATCTGCGGGACTTGCTCCGGGGCCACGGTGTTGCGGATCAGGATGCACGCCCACGACTGGGACAGCTTCCAGGCCCCGTTCTCGTAGACGAAGGACACGTTCTCTGCGACGGAGGGGCCTTGCTCCGGCTGGGTGAAGTTCACGGCTGCGAGAACTTCGTTCGGGGTGTAGCCGGGCAGAATCGGCTCGACGACCTGGAAGTCGGCGCCGGACTCCTGCTTGGCCTTCGTCATGACGTCGAACAGCTCGACAGCGTTCTCGCCGCCCTGGACGGTGCGGGTGCGCTCCTCCATCGGCAGGTTCGGGTCGGTGGCGCGGGCCAGGATCTCGTTGAGCTGCACAGCATTGGGCATCTCAGCAGGAGCGGCCTGCTCGGTGGCCACGTTGGTTTCGGTGGCCACGGCAGTCTCTTCTGCGCCGTTCTCCTCGTCGGAGCAGGCTGCCAGGCTCAGCGCTGCACCGAACGCGGCGGTGACGGCGATAAGTTTGCGTGCTTTCACTATCTCTCCTTCTGTTCCCTTAACTGGGTCAACGTTACCGCTTGTGCATGCCAGCTCAAATTGGCACGCCTGTGGCAACCTTGAGATATGAGCACAATTGCCGTGATTGCCACCGGCGGGACGATCGCCTGCGTCCCGGACGACACCGGCGCCTTGGTACCGCAACTGACCGCTGCAGACCTTATCGAGCGGGCCGCGCCCGGGGTGCCGTGCCGTCCCGTGGACGTGCAGTCTGTTGACTCCTCCTCCATGACGTTGGCGGATGTGGACAATCTCGTCGCGGAAGTTCACGCCCAGCTTGATGACGACTCCGTTACCGGCGTAGTGGTCACCCACGGCACAGATTCCCTGGCAGACACAGCACTCGTACTGGACCTCTTCCACGCTTCGGCCAAGCCAGTCGTGGTGACGGGCGCGATGGGTGCCGAAGACGGGCCCAGCAACCTGAGGCGAGCCATCGAACTCGCACACGATCCTGACAACAGCGCTGGCGGGGTCCTCGTGTGCGTGGGCGATGTGCTCCCGGCGCGGGGGCTGTTCAAGCGCGACACCGCGGAGATGTCGCCGTTCTCGGCCAACCCATCGTCACGGCGAGAACCGGTTGCACCAGTGGCACTTGCGGGCGTGCACATCCCGATCTTCCGCGCGTGGCCCGGCGCGGGCGGTGAGCTCATCGACTTTGCGGTGCGCTCCGGCGCGAACGGGATCGTGGTGGAGGCACTCGGCGCCGGCAACGTCTCCGACGCAATGGGAACAGCGATCGAGGCCGCCCTGCAGACAGTGCCGGTAGTGGTCACCACGTCTGTGCCCTTCGGCACCGTCGAGTTCACCTACGGCGGCCCCGGCGGCGGCAGCACCCTGGGTGCGTTCGGCGCGATCCCATCCGGGCCGCTGCGGGCAGGACAAGCCCGGATGGCCCTGGCAGTAGCGCTGCGGGCAGGACTCGACCCTAAGACCGTGTTCGGCTGAGCCTAGTCGTCCTGTTTCTCAAGCCAGTCGTCCCAGGCCAGCGAATCGACTGGGTCGGCCGGGACGAGGTCAGGGTCGTCAGCACGGAAGTTACACACCTTCCCCGGACCCGTGGCCCGGGTTTCAAACCGGACTGTGACAAACCCATGGCCAGCTCCTTGGATCCACCCATGACCGTGCTCGGGGTGGAACACGTCTTGGGTAGCGGTCCACCCGGACTGCTCGGTGTGCGAGAACGTCGGCAGAGGTTCCGCCAGATCGCTCACGCCCGTTTCCTCCGGAATGACGCGGTGCGGGGTGATGGCCTGGTCTAACTCCGGAAACAGGGTGTCCTGCATGACGTCTTCGAGGCCCGAGAACCCCACCCCCACCAAGCGGACCGGGCCGACCTCATCTGGGTACCGGGCAATCCGGAACGCGGCGGCGATGAGGGTCTCGAGGTCATCGGTCGCGTACGGCAATGTTGTTGAGCGGGACTCAATACGGAAGTCGGCCATTTTCAGTTTGACGGTGGCGGTGCGGGCGCCGCGGCCGTCGATAAGCAACCGGCGGTGCGCCTCGGATGCCGCGCGCCTGATGGCAGCCTCGACATCTGCTGTCGTGGTCAGATCCTGCGGGTATGTGTGCTCGGCGGAAATTTGCTTCGACTCGGCGCGGGGTTTGACCTCACGTTCGTCGATGCCGCGTGCGAGCATCCACAATTGCTTGCCGACGACTCCCCCCAACGCAATATCCACTTCCCTCTCTGTCATCGCCGCAAAGTCGCCGATGGTCTCGATTCCAGCGCCTGTGAGTTTCGCCCCTGTCACCGGCCCAACACCCCACAGTTCCTTGACGGGCAGGGGATGGAGAATGTCCGTTTGCTGAGCTTTCGGAATGATGTAGGTGCCATCGGGCTTGGCCAAACCGGAGCCGATCTTGGCGTACTGCTTGCCGCTGCCGGCACCGATGGAACTGGGCAGACCCGTCTCCTCACGGATCTGGTCGCGCAGGGTGTTCGCCCAGTCGCGGACCTCGTCGGCGGTCGCGCCTTGGAGCTCGTGCGGCTCCATGAATGCCTCATCAATCGAGAGCTGTTCCACCACGTCGACATGGCGGGCGATGATCTCGAACACGCGCCGCGACGCGGTGGTGTAGACCTTTCTACGCGGGGTGACCAGGACTGCCTGCGGACCGACGAGCCGAGTGGCGCGGTATGTGGGCATGGCAGAGCGCGCCCCGAATTTCCGGGCTTCATAGCTCGCTCCGGCGACAACTCCCCTACCTGTCACGCCAGCGACGAGGACAGGGCGGCCCTTGAGTGTGGGGCGGGTCAGTTGCTCGCACGACGCGTAGAACGCGTCCATGTCGATATGGAGGACCCAGCGGGTAAGTTCTGTCATCCTTCAGGAAGTCGGTATTCGAATTCGGAAGCGGTCAGGTCTGCATCCAGCGGGTGCCAGTCCGGCAGGATGCGCAAGTCGTCGTCGGAGCTGACAACGACGAGATCGGTGGTCTGCTGGCGCGCGCTGGCCAGCTCTGAAGGGTCGAGACGGATCGAAGCGGTGTCGGACACTTTGACCGTGACGCGCTTTTCCTCCCCGCCCCTTCGGCACAGGAAGTTGTGCGGGTGGCCGACGTGAATGACGTCCCATCCCTCCGATTCGAAATGTGCCCGGGCTGAGTCCTCTGCGCGGGCCACCAGCGTGTCGATCGCGCGAAACGGGAAGGACGTAGCGCGCTCCAACTCCGCCCAGCTGCCAAACCAGAAGTTTCGTGCAATGGTGTCAAGATCCTCCGGTGACGCCTCGACTTTGCGCGGGGTGCCGTTTTTGCCGGAGCGGCGCAAAGCGTCGAAAAGCGGCGCGAGCTTGGCTGCATCATTGTCCTGTTGCTCCGCGAAGAAGGACACAGGAACCCGGCGGATGTACTTGCGCTTGCGCTCCTCCACCTCAGACGGCCATGACAGGTTGACTGGCGGAATTTCCTTATCGGGGTGGAACGGCGCGCTGACAACGACGGCCAAGAGAACGTGGCCGACAGCCTTCCGTTTGCCCGTCTTCACACCGGTGCACAGCATGAGGATGTCACCCACCTCGGGCTGATCCCGAAAGCGGCTGGTGAAACCGAGCACCGAATGCTTGCGCGCCCACTGGAGATCCTTGTGGGCCCGCGCGTCGTCCGGGAGGTTGACCACGAACAAAGACGGAGACCTACCCATGCCGCCATTCAAGCAGAATTCAGCCCGCTCATGGCTCGCCGCGGTCACTTAGCCGTTCTTAGCCACCGATGCTGTGACGCCGTCGAGCACCTCGTGGGCACCGGCACCGTCGGTAGCGACAGACAACTGCGTGGCCAAGGTCTCTGCCGCAATGTGATCGGCGTGCTGGTTCGCCCACTGCTCCTTATCGGCCGGAACGTAGAGCGTGACGGTGATCCGGTCGGAAACGTCCAGTCCCTCCTTCTTGCGGGCATCCTGCAGGCCACGGATCACGTCAGCAGCCCAGCCTTCGGCCTCGAGCTCTTCCGTGACCGTGTCATCCAGCACCACGAGCCCGTCCTTGCCCTCGATGCGTGCGGTCGAATCCGGGTCCGCAGCAACAAGACGCTCGGTGTAGAGCTCTGGAGTGAGCACGATATCGCCGTCGACAACGACGTTTGCGCCGTCGTGAACGTAATTGCCGGCCTTGACGTTCTTGATCGCGCGTTGCACATCCTTGCCCAAGGTCGGGCCCGCCACCTTGGCGTTCACGACGACTTCGAACGAGCCTGCAGAGTCGACGTCCGTGGTCAGCTCGACGTTCTTCACGTTGACTTCGTCGCGGATCACATCAGTGAACGGCTCCAAGGACTTCGCCTCCGGTAGCGCCACCTTCAGCGCAGGCAGCGGCAGGCGGTTGCGCAGCTTCTTCGCCTTGCGTAGCGACGACGCCGCCGAGCACACCGAGCGCGTCGCGTCCATTGCAGCAACGAGCTCGGCATCGGCCGGGAACTGGTCCGCGTCCGGGTAGTCGGTGAGGTGGACCGAACGCTCGCCCGTGAGACCGCGCCACATGACCTCCGTGATGTACGGCAAAAGTGGGGCAGCTGCCCGGCACAGGACCTCCAGCACCGTGTAGAGCGTGTTGAATGCCTCCGGGTGCTCGTCCTGGCCCGCCCAGAAACGGTCGCGGGAGCGACGGACGTACCAATTGGTCAAGGTGTCGGCGAAGACGCGGACCTCATCGCACGCGCCAGAGATGTCCGTTGCGTCAAGCGCTGCGCGCACGTTGCCCACCATGTCGTGGAGCTTGGCCAGGATGTAGCGGTCCAGCACGTTATCCGAGCTGGTGTCCCACTGCGCCTCCCGATCAGAGTAGAGCTGGAGGAAGGTGTAGGCGTTCCAGATCGGCAGGATTGCCTGGCGCACGCCGTCACGGATCCCTTGCTCGGTGACAATGAGGTTGCCGCCGCGCAGAATCGGCGAGGACATGAGGAACCAGCGCATGGCGTCAGAGCCGTCGCGGTCGAAGACCTCGTAGATGTTCGGGTAATTGCCTTTCGACTTGGACATTTTCTGTCCGTCGTCGCCCAACACGATGCCGTGCGCAACGACCTGTTTGAACGCGACTTGATCAAACAGTGCGGTAGACAGCACGTGCTGGACGTAAAACCAGCCGCGGCTCTGGCCGGAGTATTCGACGATGAAGTCGGCCGGCTGGCGGGTGTCGAACTCTTCAACGTTCTCGAACGGGTAGTGGTACTGCGCAAACGGCATGGAGCCAGATTCGAACCAGCAGTCGAGTACATCCGGTACACGACGCATCGTGGACTGGCCTGTCGGGTCGTCCGGGTTCGGGCGGGTCAGTTCGTCGATGTACGGGCGGTGCAGCGACTCGGGGCGCATGCCGAAGTCCGCCTCCAACTCGTCGAGTGAGCCATAAACGTCCACACGCGGGTAGTCCGGGTTGTCCGAGACCCAGGCGGGCACCGGGGAGCCCCAGTAACGGGTACGGGAGATGTTCCAGTCGCGTGCGCCTTCCAGCCATTTACCGAACTGGCCGTCGCGGACGTGCTCCGGGATCCATTCGATGGTCTGGTTCAGCTCCACCATGCGGTCACGGATGTCGGTGACCTTCACAAACCACGCAGGCAGCGCCATGTAGATCAGAGGCTCACCGGAGCGCCAGGAGTGCGGGTAGGAGTGGACGATCACCTTGTCCTGGAAGACGCGGCCGCGAGCCTTCAGGTCGCGGATGATGTCACGGTTGGCGTCGAAAACGAGCTGGCCCTCGTACTCGGGCACCTGGCTGGTGAACTTGCCGTCGGCGTCAACGGGGATGACCAGGCCGATGCCGTACTTCTCGCAGGTGATCATATCGTCCTCACCGAATGCCGGGGCCTGGTGGACAATACCGGTGCCGTCCTCGGTGGAGACGTAGTCCGCAACGAGGATCATGAACGCGTTCGGCTGATCGGCGAAGTAGTCGAAGACCGGGGTGTACTCCAGCCCCTCGAGCTCAGCGCCCTTGAACGTTGCGAGGACCTCCGGGTCCTCCCCCAGTTCCTTTGTATACGAGCCGATGAGCGAGGTCGCGATGAGGTACTTTTCTTTCTGTGTGTCGCCGTGTGCGACACACAGTGCGTATTCGATTTCCGGGCCGACAGCCAACGCGAGGTTCGAGGGCAGGGTCCAGGGGGTGGTGGTCCAGGCGAGCGCGTTGGCGTCGATAAGCTCTGGGTGCTCAGCAAGCGTCTGCTCCGCCTTGAAGCCCGCGCGTGCACCGGTGATGGGCAGCGTGACAGTGACGGTGGGATCCTGGCGTTCCTTGTAAGAATCGTCGAGACGCGTCTCCTGGTTCGACAGCGGTGTGTGCTCAGCCCAGGAGTACGGCAGGACACGGAAGCCCTGGTAGATCAGGCCTTTGTCATAGAGCTCCTTGAACGCCCACATGACGGACTCCATGTACTCGATGTCCATCGTCTTGTAGCCATTCTCAAAGTCCACCCAGCGCGCCTGGCGGGTGACGTAGTCCTCCCACTCGCCCGCATAGTGCATGACGGACTGGCCGCAGTACTCGTTGAACTTAGCCAAGCCCATATCTTCGATCTGGGCCTTGTCAGTGATGCCCAGCTGCTTCTCCGCCTCGAGCTCAGCGGGCAAACCGTGGCAATCCCAGCCGAAGACGCGCGGCACGTGGTAGCCGGTCATCGTGCGGAAACGCGGAACGATGTCCTTGACGTACCCGGTGAGCAAGTGGCCGTAGTGCGGTAGACCGTTGGCAAACGGGGGCCCGTCGTTGAAGACGTACTCCTCGCAGTTTTCCCTGTTGTCCAGGCTGGCTTGGAAGGTGGAGTCCTTCTGCCAATAGTCCAGAACGATGCGCTCCATGTCGGGGAACTTGTTGGATCCCCCAGTCATATCCACCTTGGGGTACGCACGGCCGGCGGTGTTGCTGCTCATAATCCGATCCTTCACTCACACTGTTGCTGCCGTGCGGGGACGCAGATCACTGAATCACTGCGCGGTACCACCCCGCTTGGAACCCAAGTACGGGCTCCCGCTTCGTTTGTGGTGAAGTCCGGGTCTAGTGAGCTGTGAGCTTTAGTAGCCGCGGCCGTTCTTCCGGAACGCTCCCCGGTGATGGCCGGATCATTGCGTGTCTCTTTCTGGCGCTCATTGTAGCCACCCACAAGAAGATGTGCGCAATTGTGTGGGCCTATTTAGTGGTGCCGCTGGGGGGCTGTGCGGAAAAGTTGACATTTTGGCTGACCGGGAACGCAATAAACCCAGGTCACAGAAACCGGGATATCAACTTTTCCGCACGGACCGCTCAGACCCCCGCCAAGCCGAAGCCAGCCGTGCGCGCGACGAAACCCCGCGCCACCGAATGGTGCGCGGGGATGGAGCCCTAGTGCAGGGCTTTAGTTTTCGCCGGACGGTGCGGAAGAACCGCGCGTCTCCAGCTCCTCGAGCTGGGACTCGAGCAGGGTCTTGAGGCGGGTACGGTACTCGCGCTCGAAGGTGCGCAGCTCGGCGATGCGAGCCTCCAGTGCGGACTGCTGTTGCTTCACCGTGTTCATGATCTCGGTGTGCTTGCGCTCGGCATCTGCCTGCAGCTGGGCTGCCTTCTCCTCTGCCTGGCGGATCTGAGCCTCGGCACGGGAGTTTGCTTCGTTGGTGGTTTCCTCGGCGCGACGCTCTGCGTCGCTGACAAGCTGGTTGGCGCGCTGCTCGGCAGCCTGGGTGGTTGCTGCAGCACGGCTCTCAGCCTCGCCGACCTGCTGGCTAGCGCTGGTGCGTGCTTCCTCGAGCAGGCGGCGGGATTCTTCCTCGGCCTCGCGGGTAACGCGCTCGGCGGTTTCCTGAGCCAAGCCCAGAACGCGTGCTGCCTGCACGTTGGCTTCTTCGGTGGCCTGTGCCGACGGGTCGATCTTGGTGGACGCAGATGCGGCAGCACCTTCGCGGGCGGTGCGTGCCTCGTTCTCTGCGCGCTCGCGAGCCTGCTGAGCCTCGCGGAGACGGCCTTCGTACTCTTGGCGCAGCTCCTGCTCGATCCGGCGGCGGATCGCGCCTTCATCTGCCTGCGGGGCACCCTGAGCCGGGGCGGAGCCGCCCTCCTCGAGACGAGCGCGCAGATCGTCGTTCTCATCCTGCAGCTGGGCGAGTGTGTCCTCGACGAGGTCCAGGAACTGGTCGACCTCGTCCTCGTTGTATCCACGCTTCCCAATCGGCGGCTTGCTGAAAGCGACATTGTGCACGTCTGCTGGTGTCAGCGGCATTTGCGTTCCCTTCGAGTTAATGGTCCGGGGGTTTTGGTTTACCGAGGTAAATAATAACCCACGTTACTTGTACCCTCAATCTTTACCAGAGGGTAAGTATTAACGCGCAATGATTGATTAAATCCCGAAGATGGTGACGATCAACGCAGAAAGGATCATTAGGCCTATGAACAGCACAATTACGCTGACATCCAAGGCCACCCCACCGAGCGGAAGTGGCGGAATATAACGGCGCAGGAAGCGGATCGGCGGGTCTGTGGTGACAAAAAAGACCTCCGCAGCGACCATGAACCACGACGGAGGATCGAAGTGTTTAGCGAAAGACTGGATCATCTCGATGATGAGCCGGACGATCACCATGAGGGTGTACAAACCCACAAGTGCATAGAGAATGGCGCCGATCATAGTCACGGCACTAAACCCTAACGCAGGTGTGCTGCGCGCTCCAGCTCGCCTACGGTGGTGCGGGCGTTCTCCGGAACGATAGCGAAAACCAGGTTCTCATCACCAGTGCGGGAGAGCTTGTGCATCTTGCCGCGGGCAGCGAAGCACAGGCCTGCGGCAAAGTCGATCAGCCGCATCGCGGTCGGCTTGTCCACGGCGGAGAGGTCCATCACCACTGCGTCGCCGTCACGGAACGGCTCGCCGATCTCCTTGGCGTCGTTGTAGTTGCGCGGGCGGACGCTGATGATGGCTGCGGTGTAGTCGCGCTGTTCGTAGTCGCGCTCTACGTAGCCGCGGGCGCTGTAGGACGTGGAGCCAGCTTCCTCGTAAGCCGGGTCATCGTAGTACGGGTCGACGGCCGGATCGTACTGGCCGAGGCCGAAGAATTCCTTCAGGCTGTTCGAGAAAGACATGGCTTAAGTCTCCTGTTCGCGGGCGGTTTTGAGGATTGTTGATGCGTTGTCCGTCAGCCTACGGGCCGCTGTCCCAGCAGCCGTGTTCCGACACGCACGATGTCGGATCCACAGGTAATTGCCTGCTCAAAATCATGTGACATCCCGGCAGATAGCAACATTGGGCGACCCAAGCGCCCAGCGTAGTCATCCGCGATGCTTCTCGACGCCTCAAAAACCCGCGCAGGGTCTGCATCGATGGGAGGCACGACCATGAAGCCGTCGACAAGCACATGCTCTAATTGCTCGGCTTCCGCGACGAGTTCCGCGAGGCCGGATTCGCGCACCCCTCCCCTGTTTTCATCTTCGTCGAAGGAGAGCTGAATGAGGCAGGGCAGCTGATCGCTCGTCCTGTCGCCGCGCTCGAGCGCAAGCGCCACACCGCTATCCAGCGCGCGGGCGAGTTTGACGGAGTCGAGTGAGTGGACTTCGCTGGCCCACCGCGCGACCGAGTTCGCCTTCTTCGTCTGGATTTGACCGATCATGGCGAACCGCATGTTGGGCAGCTCCGCCGCCTTCTGCTTCGCTTCCTGTTCCCGGTTCTCACCGACGGTGGCGATGCCGAGTTCCGCAAGCAGCGCCACATCAGATGCGGGGTGGAACTTCGTCACCGGGAGAATGGCTACGCTGCCGTCTTCGCGCCCGGCCGAGCGTTCAGCGGCGCGGACATCCTTACGGAGTCCTTCCAGATTGGCGGCTAGTTCGTCTTTGCGTGTCATCATGCTCCCGTCAGCCAGATGATGCCGGCTTGGCGGCCGGTTTGCCCTTCGCGGCGGTAGGAAAAGAAGTCGGGGTCGGTGATGGTGTCGCGCGGATCAGCGTCAATGTGTGTCACGCCGAGGCCAAGCAACTGGCGCACCAGGCCTGCGCGCACGTCAATGCCCGGTGTGCCCTGCTTTGTGCGGGTGCGCGAGCCAGGCAAGTGCTTTTCGACGTCATCAGCCATATCCTGCGGAACCTCGTAGGATTCCCCTGCCGCAGCCGGTCCGAGAAGAGCCTGGATATTCGCCGGGGTCGCGCCCAGTTCGACCATTGTCTCCACGGTGTTGCGGACGATCCCGTTGCGCGCACCCATGCGGCCCGCGTGCGCGGCGGCGATCACGCCAGAGGCATGGTCGGCGAGCAAGACAGGCACGCAGTCGGCGACTTTCACGCACAGCGCCAGTTTCGGGGTCGTGGTGACAGTCGCGTCAGTCGCTTCAACCGGGGAAGCCGTGGCGCCGTCCACCACGGTGACGGTATTGGTGTGGAGCTGCTCCATCCACACCTGACGCTCGATGCCGAGCTTCTCACCCAGGGTGCGGCGGGTGTCCTCCAAAGACAAATCCCCGGCCGCGCGGCCCGTGAAGACCATGCGGACGGGGCGGGAAGTGGTGTCAATCATGACACCCCAGAGTACTCCTGTTTTTCGCTCGACTTAGCGGAGGAAGTCCGGCACGTCGAGGTCGTCGTCCAGACGCTCCTCCCGGCGGCGCGGGCGGTACTCTTCGCGGCTGCGGCTGGTACGGGAGTCGGTGAACAGCCCGCCGCGGTCATCGTCGTAGCGGTGGCGCGGAGCGGGGGCCTCGTACTGGGGCTCTGCCGGCTGCGCGGGCTGGGCCGGCTGAACGGGCTGGGCGGGCTCGCTGTCGTAGTCGCGGGTCTCTTCACGCGGTTCGAACAGGGAGCTCGAGGACGGCGCCGGGGTCGGGGTCTCCTGCGCCGGTTCGGCCTCGACGACTACCTGCTCCGGGGCACCGGTGCGGTCCGGGCGGGCGTTGGCCTTCTCGTCGAAGCCGGTCGCGATGATGGTCACGCGCACCTCGTCGCCCAGGTTGTCGTCGATGATCGTGCCGAAGATGATGTTAGCGTCGTCGTCAGCCTTCTCCTCGACGATCGATGCGGCGTTGTTGACCTCCATCAGTCCCAGGTCGGAGCCACCGGCGACGGAGATGAGTACGCCCTTCGCGCCCTCCATGGTCGTTTCCAGCAGCGGGGAGTTGATCGCCTGCTCGGTGGCGGCCATGACACGGTTCTCTCCCCGGGCGGAGCCGACACCCATCAGGGCGGAGCCGGCATCAGCCATGACGGAGCGAACGTCGGCGAAGTCGACGTTGATCATGCCCGGAATGGTGATCAGGTTGGTGATCCCTTGGACACCGTTGTAGAGCACCTCGTCAGCGGCGCGGAACGCTTCCATCATGGACAGCTCAGCGTCACCAAGCTGCAGCAGACGGTCGTTCGGGATGACGATCACGGTGTCGCAGACTTCCTTGAGCGCCTCGATGCCCTCCAGGGCCTGGCGGGTGCGGCGCTTGCCCTCGAAGGAGAATGGGCGGGTGACAACACCGATGGTCAGCGCGCCCATCTTCTTGGCGATGCCGGCGACGACCGGAGCGGCACCAGTACCGGTACCGCCACCCTCACCTGCGGTGACGAACACCATGTCAGAGCCCTTCAGGGACTCTTCGATCTCCTGCTTGTGGTCCTCTGCGGAGGTGCGGCCGACCTCGGGGTTGGCGCCGGCACCCAGGCCTCGGGTGGCCTCGCGGCCGATGTCGAGCTTGGTGTCAGCGTCGGTGAACAGAAGTGCCTGGGAGTCGGTGTTGATGGCAACGAACTCAACACCCTTGAGGCCCTCTTCGATCATGCGGTTAACTGCGTTGACACCGCCGCCGCCGACTCCGACGACGCGGATCATGGCGAGGTAGTTGCTGGGAGAGGTCATTGGTGTGGTCTCGCCTTTCAGGGGTAACGGGGAATCGGGTTTCACAAGACGCTTTCCATCATGACCAACCTACCGCGAAAATCGGCGAATTTTTCCGGCGTGTCGGTACCCTCAACCTCTACTTTAGGGTTTGTGACCTGGAGTTATGCTATTTAGAGGTGATTTGCTGCGGGTTGCTCACGTTGAATTCGCCACCCTCGCGCTGCAGAACTGTGTCCAGAGCTAAAGACTTGTTCTCGTTGTCCTCAGACGCGCCCCACACCACAGTTTTGTCTTTGAGATGCAGCACGAAGTCGTACTTCGACCGCGCCTCAATCGAGTCCACGGCACCTTTAGCCTTCTCACTCAAGCTAGCGACAATATCGACGGCATCCTTCCGGACGTTCTCGTCGTTCATACCGCCTGTGAGCTCTACAGCGTTGTCGGGCGGAGTGTCGACGGCGAATTCGCGGCCTTCAGCGTCGATAAGCGTGGCACCCTGCGAGCCCTTCATGAACGCGACTGCGACGTTTTCCTCGACCTTGATCTTGAGCGTGCTGGGCCAACTACGTGAGGCCGTCGCCGACTTCACCCACGGCAAGGAAGCGACCCCGGACGCTGCCTCCCGTGTATTCACCTGCGCGAGCGGGATTCCTGGCTCCACCCCGGTCGCGGAGGCGATGTCTTCGTCTGAGACGTGCTGGTTGCCATCGGCCACCACGTTCTTCACAGTCATCACAGGGGTGAAGTAGATGATCGCCCACGCTACGGCGACGAGGACAAGGAGGGCCGCAATGGCGCCGGCGATTCTCTTCACAGGCATTGCTCTCATGCTCCCGCGAGTGCGTCCAGAATCGGGTCGGCGAGCATCGTCACCGACCCCGCGCCCATCGTCAATACCAGGTCACCAGGGCGCACAAGCTTTGCGACGGCTGCCGGCGCCGCAGAGAAGTTCGGCTCGTACACGACATCTGTGATGGACATGTGGTCCGTAATGATGCGCGAGTCGAGCCCCTCCACCGGAGTTTCGCGGGCGCCGAAAATGTCGAGGACAACAGCGGCGTCGGCAAGCGACAACGCGTCCGCGAACTCGCCGGCGAATTCCTGCGTGCGTGAGTACAGGTGCGGCTGGAAACACACAACAACGCGCGCCCCGGTCCCCTTCGCAGCTTTGAGAACTGCATCGACCTCCGTCGGGTGGTGGGCATAGTCGTCGTAGACACGCGTGCCGTCCGACAACTCACCGCGCAGCTCGAACCGGCGGCGCACACCGGTGAAACCGCTCAACCCCTCGGCGAGCGCGAACGGATCCGCACCGGCCGTCACGCCAGCTACCAGAGCTGCGACAGAGTTGAGCACCATGTGCTTTCCGGGGATGGACAGGTGGTACGTCATCTCCGTGCCGTTGAGGTTGACCTTGACCACGCTAAGGTCGTTCTCCGTGCGCCAGTCCACGACATGTGCCGCGTTCGGGATGGAAGGGTGAGTCATGGTGCCGTAACCGACGACAGTCACACCCCGCTCCAAGGCGCGCACGCCGCATTCGGCGGCGGATTCATCATCAAGGCACACAATCAAGGTGCCGGTGTCGGTGATTCGGTCAGCGAAATCGTCGAAGACCTTGTAGTAGGTCTCGGCATCGCCGAAGTAGTCGAGGTGGTCCGGCTCAATGTTCGTGATCACGGCGATGTCGGGCCGGTAGCGCAACAGCGACCCGTCGGACTCGTCCGCTTCCGCCACGAAGACAGCGCCGCTGCCGTGGTGGGCATTGGTGCCCGCGCGGTTGAGCTGGCCGCCGATGGCGAAGGAGGGGTCCTCCCCTGCGGCTTGGAGCGCCACGACAGCCATCGACGTCGTCGAAGTCTTACCGTGGGTGCCGGCGAAGAGCATTTGGGTGTAGCCCTCCATCAGCTCACCCAGCAGGTCGGAGCGGCGGATGACAGGAATACCGTGTTCGGCGGCACCGACAAGTTCCGGGTTGTCCTTCGGGATGGCCGCGAAACTGGTCACCACGACCGTGGGCAGTTCACCGGCCAGCTCGAGGTTCTCGGCCGCGTGGCCGATGGCAATGTGTGCGCCTTGGGCTTGCAGTGCCCGCACTGGGCGGGAATCCTTCACGTCGGACCCCGTGACCACGCTGCCACGGTCGAGCAGAATGCGGGCTACGCCAGACATTCCGGATCCACCGATACCGATCAAGTGGACGCGGGAGAGATCAATGCTCATGACTTCCTTCCTGCAGCTGCGACAATCCGACGGGCAATTTCTTCGGCGGCATTACCGGCGCCGGACCCCTGAAGAATGGCGCGCATCTGTTCTTTCACCCCGGCATCGCCGAGAATCTCCACGACGGCGCCGACAAGGGCGTCGGCGGTCAGATCAGCGTCGTCGATACGCTTTGCTGCACCTGCCTCGACGAGGTGGGCAGAGTTCAATCCCTGCTCACCATTTCCGTGTGGCAGCGGGATATATATCGCCGGTACTCCGGCTGCGGCGTTCTCAGCGACGGTCATTGCACCAGAGCGGCAAATCACCACGTCTGCGACTGCATAGGCCGCTTCCATGTCGTCGATGTACGGGACGGCCGTGTAGTGCTCGTGCGAATCAGGCGCGTCGTTCTTCCTGCCATACGCATGAAGGACTTGGTAGCCGGACGCTGTCATCCTGCCCACCGCGCCAGCGAGAGCCTGGTTGATGCTCTGGGCACCTTGGGAGCCTCCAGTGACCAGGATGGTGTCGCGGGCCGGGTCCAGGTTCCACATCTTGTATCCGCGCTCAGCTTTCACGCCGTCCGGATCTTGGCCGACACCAGGACGCACGGGAATGCCCAGGACATCACCAGGCATGCCTGAGTTCGGCACGGCGTTAATGCCCGTGCCGCCGAGACGAGTGCCCAGCTTGTTCGCCATGCCTGCCAGAGCGTTGGTCTCCAGGACGAAGAACGGAATGCCCAGGCTTTTCGCCGCCAGGTAAGCGGAAGCGGCAACGTAGCCACCTGTGCCCAAAACGGCGTCAGCCTGAGTCTCCTTCAGGACTGCACGGGTCTGGTTGACCGATTTCATCAGCTTGCCCGGCACGCCGAGCAGCTTGAGCGGCTGCTTGCGCGGAATCGGAACAGGGTCCACCAAGTGGAGGGGAAAATCACGGGCAGGGACGATAGACGTCTCCAGGCCCTTCTCCGTACCAAGCGCGGAGACTACAGCGCCGTGATTGTCGCGCAGCACCTCCGCGACAGCAAGAGCCGGCTCGATGTGGCCGGCAGTTCCACCACCGGCCACAACGATATTCACCGGGGCATCATTATCGTTCATATTGTGCAGTGCACCGCCTTGTTAACTAGCGCGACGAACTTCTTCTCGGCCATCGTAACGCGCGGCCGGGCGGCGCTGCGGGGCTGGTCGGCGCTGCGGTGCCGGACGTGCGGTAACCGGGGTTCCGTAGTCGCGTTCGCGGCGGTCCTGGCGGCGGATGTTGCGCTGGTTCGTGGTTCCGGCGGCGTTTCCGACAACGCGCGGTTCGCGGAGGAAGAAGACCCGGTCGAACATCGGGCGGCCGTAGTTCTGCATCGCCGATACTGCGTCCGGTTCATGGCGGGCGACCGAGGCGACCAAGCCCATCGCGCCCAGGGTGATCACGGCGGAGGTGCCGCCGGCGGAGATCATCGGCAGCTGAATACCAGTCACCGGCAACAGGCCGACAACGTAGCCGATGTTGATGAAGGCCTGGGAGACGATCCCGGTGGTAATCGCCGCTGCCAGAAGAGCTTGGTACTGGTTCTGGGCACGGCGGGCCGTGCGCAGACCGAAGAAAAGCAACATTGTGAACAGGGTGATCACCAGTGCCCCGCCCCACAGGCCGAGTTCTTCACCAATGACAGCGAAGATGAAGTCGTTTTTCGCTTCCGGCAGGTAGAACCACTTCGCGCGGGACTGGCCCAGGCCCACACCGAAGAGAGAGCCGTCGGCAAGCGACAGGAAGCCTTGGTAGGACTGGAACGCCGTGCCGCGCGTGTCCTCGAAGTGGCCGAAGAGCGCGTCGAAGTAGACATGGAAACGCTGCGAACGGTAACCGCCGGCTGCCATAACCGCGACGAGCAGTACCGCGCCGAAACCGGCTGCGACGCTGATGATCTTCCACGGCACACCTGCAAAGACAAGGATGAAAGCGACAACGATCGCCAACGACACCATCATGCCTAGGTCGCCCTGGGCGCCAATGAGGAACATGCACAGCGCAGCGACGCAAATGAACGGAACGTACCCGTTGGTGAGTTCGAACATCCTCCGCGGATTCTTGTTCGCCAGAATCGAGGCGCCCCAGACACAGATAGCTACGCGGGCGATTTCCGACGGCTGAAGTTGGAATCCGCCAATGTAGATCCACGATTGTGAACCCACTTCCTCACGGCCGGTTCCGATACCGGGAACAAGCACAGCGCCCAGCAGGAGAACCGACCCCACCATGAGCAGCGAGGCGAAGCCGCGCACGCGCTCAGGGGAAATCTGCAGCGCGACCCAGAACGCGAGCAAACCAAGCGCCACGACGATGCCCTGCTTGAGAGGCTGCGCCCACACAGAGGAGTCATCGAGAACGGACCACGTCATCGACGAGCTGGTCACCATGATCACGCCCAGCCCCGCAAGAACCAGCACGATGGTGCGCGTCATGGTGTAGTCCAGCAACGGCCGGGCATCCATCCATTCGTTCAGGCGCGCCAAGCGACGAGCCATGCCGGAGGAGTACTGGCTCGGCTTCTTTTGCTGCGGTGGCCGCTTGTTCGCGGCAGGCCTCGTCGTCGTCACAATTTTCACATTGCCTTACGGCTAGCCGTTTTCGGCGAGGGCGCGCGCAGCGTCCGCGAAAAGATTTCCGCGTTGAACCATGCCGGAGTACATATCCAGGCTCGCCGCGGCGGGAGCGAGGATGACGCTGTCACCTTCTTTTGCCTGCTCAGAGGCAAAACGGACGACATCGTTCATGGCGGTAACAGGGTCGCTCGAGTCCGTCACGAACACATTCACATCAGGCGCATGTTTATCGACGGCCCCAGCAATCACATCCCGATCCACCCCCAACAGAGCGACCGCTCTGAATTGATGGGCGTGGTCGCGCACGAGCTGATCGACGTCCGCGCCCTTGAGTTGACCGCCGGCGATCCATACGATCTTGCCTGCCGTGCCGTTGAGCGCGGAATCAGCCGCATGAGGGTTTGTCGCCTTAGAGTTGTCGATCCAGGCGACACCGCCTGCCCGGTAAACCACTGCTCCCCTGTGGCCGGAGACCTGATATGAGTGCAGTGCCCGGTCAATCTGCTCCGGGCTTGCCCCACGGGTGACAGCGACGGCCGTGGCGGCAAGTGCGTCGAGGATGCCGGCTTCGCCGGCGGGCTCGATGCCGTCGATAAGCGAAATGCGCGTGGGCGTATCCCCGATGCGGGACACGATGTTTCCGTCAATGACACCGACCTGGTTGTCGTCCGGCGCGTTCAGCGTGAAGCCGATGATGTCACTGCGGTTGGTCTGAGCGGCATAACGGGCAACCTGCTCATCGTCGATACCGGCGACCGCGGTGGAGGCGCTGAAGACTTTCGCTTTTGCCTCAGCGTACGCGTCGAAGCTGCCGTGCCAATCGATGTGGTCGTCAGCCAGGTTGAGTAGCACTCCGGCGTCTGGGGTGAGTTCGTGGGACCAGTGGAGCTGGAAGCTCGATAGCTCGGCGACAAGCACGTCGATGCGTGGTGTCTGCATGAGTGCGTCGGCGACGGCGATGCCGATGTTGCCGCACGCGGCCGCGCGTTTACCTGAATAGGAAGACGCCTCTTCCATGATCGCGGCGAGCATGCCTGTCGTGGTGGTCTTGCCATTCGTTCCAGTGACCACGAGCCAATCACGTGACGGGCCGAAGAAACGGTGCTGATCGAGTAAGTAGCACAGCTCCACATCACCAATGACGGTGCAATTGACATCGCTGGCGGCGACGAGGAGCGGCGAATCCGGGCGCCATCCCGGGGATGTCACCACAAGGGGAAACTCGGTCGCGCGCTGCGCAGCTTCCGCCGTGTCCATGGTGGCGCAGCCTGTTTTTTCCTGCACAGCGGCACGCTTAGTCGCATCATCGTCGGCGACAGCGAAGTCCACTCCCGCAGCGCGGAGCAGCTTCGCAGTGCCGAGCCCCGAGACACCAGCCCCAGCCACGAGTACTCCGCCAGAGAGCATGGGGGTGAAAGGGTCGCCGGCCTGCATGTTTACGCTCATGCCAAGGTCACTCCGGTTGCCGTGAGCCACTCGGCGTAAAAGACCGCCAGACCGATGACCACGGCGATACCGCAGATCAGCCAGAAGCGGATGACCACCGTTGTCTCAGCCCAGCCACCATTTTCAAAGTGGTGGTGGAACGGGGCCATGCGGAACACACGCTTACCGGTGGTCTTGAAGGCAGCAACCTGGATGACCACGGAAGTGGCTTCCATGACGAAGAGAGCGCCGATGATCACCATGAGCACCTCGGTGTGGCTACTGATGGACACGCCAGCCACGAGTCCACCGAGTGCGAGCGAACCGGTGTCACCCATGAAAATCTTCGCCGGGGCGGCGTTCCACCACAGGAAACCGGCGCACGCGCCCATTCCTGCGGCACACAAGATGGCAAGGTCGAGCGGATCGCGGACGTCGTAGCACCCCGGTCCTGGAGTCACGGAGCACGAGTTCCGGAACTGCCAGAACGTGATCACCATGTAGCCGAACATGACCAGCGCTGTAGAACCCGCCGCCAAACCGTCGAGACCATCAGTGAGGTTGACAGCGTTAGACCATGCCGCGATGAGGAAGTAGATGAACACGAGGAAAAGGATCGTGCCCACGACCGCTCCACCGATCGCAATGTCGAAGGTCTCAATGTCGCGGATGAAGCTCAGGTGCGTCGAGCCCGGAGTCAGTCCACTGTCATTTTCAAACTGGAGCAGCAAGTACCCGAAGATCAGGGCAATGGCGAGCTGGCCGGCAAGCTTGGCCTTCTTGTTCAGCCCAAGGTTGCGGTTGAAAAAGAGCTTCATGCCGTCATCGGCGAAACCGAGGAGGCCCAGGCCCATAGTCAGGCCAAGGACGAGCAAACCCGAGGCCGTGAAACCGCCCTTGCCGGTGACAGAACCCCAGATGCCCACAATTACATAGGCCGCGACAATGCCCAGCAAAATGGCGATGCCACCCATCGTGGGTGTGCCGCGTTTGCGGATGTGCGACTTCGGACCGTCCTCACGGATTTCCTGGCCCTGGCCGTGGTTGGTGAAGTAGCGGATGAGCAGCGGGGTGGTGAAGATGGCTACGAGGAAGCTAATGACCCCCGACATGATGATCTGCGTCACTATTGCTTTCCTCCGTCTAACAGTCGTTCCGCTACCCTCCACAGACCGGCAGCGTTGGAGGCTTTCACCAACACAACGTCGCGGTCGGGACGGTCGCGCCAGTTCTCCTCGCCGAGCGGTACCGTGCGCAGGATCTCACTGACCCGTTCCGTTGCGTCCTCGATGTCGAGGGCGCTGACACTTTCAATTCCCCGCTCCGCAGCGCGGCTGAGCAGGGCGGCCGTTTCAGCGCTCTCGCCGACGACAACGAGGTGCGTCACACGATAGCGGGCGAGCTCATTGCCCAACGCGGTGTGTGCTTCCACCGAGTCCTCGCCGAGCTCACCCATCTCCCCCAGCACCGCGATGGAGCGGACGCCGGGGCGGCCCGCAGCAGTGTACCCCAGGGCGGCGATGCCAGCGCGCATGGAGTCCGGGTTAGCGTTGTACGCATCGTTGATCACGGTCACGCCGTCGGCGCGGGTATTCACGTCCATGCGGTTAACGGACAAACTATGTGCGTTAGACAAAGCGCGGGCAACGGTGGCGGCATCCATGCCGGCTTCCATCCCCACCGCTGCTGTGGCCAGGGCATTGGAGACTTGGTGGGCCCCGAACACTTTCAATCTCACCTGCTGGGGTTCGCTGTTGGGCGAATGCATGGTGAAGGAGGCACGTGCGACGTCGTCAAGCGTGATGCCCTCGGCGACATACTCCGCGTTGGAGCGCGGGTCAGTGGAAAAGCACACGACGCGCGCTTTCGTGCGAGACGCCATGCCGGCAACTAGCTCGTCGTCGGCATTGAGGATCGCGATGCCGTCGGCTGGAAGCGCTTCGACGAGCTCGCCCTTCGCCTGCGCGATGTTTTCGCGGGAGCCGAATTCGCCGAGGTGGGCGCTACCGACATTGAGTACCACGCCGATCTGCGGCGGCGCGACGTGAGTGAGTTGCGCGATGTGCCCGATCCCGCGAGCGGACATCTCCGCGACAAGGAAGTCTGTGTCCTCCGTACAGCGCAAAACGGTGTAGGGCAAACCGATCTCATTGTTAAAAGAACCTGGCGGCGCAACGGTTTCACCGGCATCCGCAAGCACGCTGGCAATGAGGTCTTTGGTGGAGGTCTTTCCAGCAGAACCAGTGATGCCCGTGATGCGCAGCTGATGCTTATCGACGAGCGTCGTCGCCACATGCGCCGCCAACTTCGCCATCCCCGCGACAACTGCGCGGGCGGAACCATCCGGATCATTAGCGGCCAAGTCCGAATTATCACCCTCGATCTGTTCGACGGGCGGAAGAATGACAGCGGGCACCCCTACGTCGCGGGCAACCAGGGCTCCCACGGCACCGCGGTCGATCGCGGACTGCGCGAAGTCGTGGCCGTCCACGTTCGCACCGGGAAGTGCGACGAACAACCCGCCTTCGGTGATCTTCCGCGAATCGAACTCAACATAACCAGTGACGGTGGCCTCTGGATCTGCGCCCGGGCTCAACTGCCCACCTGTAACGCGGGCAATGTCGGCGAGTGTTATCTCGATCATTCCTTGACCTCCTTGCCCTCTCGACGCGCCAGGGCGAACGCGACTTCTTCACGATCATCGAAGTGGTGCGTGGTCTCCCCAATGATCTGCCCGACTTCGTGCCCTTTACCCACGACGATAATGGCATCTCCGGGTTCTGCCCATGCAACCAGGTCCGCGATTGCCTGTGCACGGGAGGCGACCTCGCGAATGTCCGTCGCGGCACCGTCGATGACGCTTTCAGCACCCTGCTTTACAGCCGCACGGATTGTTGCCGGGTCCTCGGTGCGGGGGTTGTCGTCGGTGATGATCACCAGGTCTGCCCGTGTTGCTGCCTCTGCACCCATGAGCGGGCGCTTCGAATGGTCGCGGTCACCACCGGCACCGACAACGACACCGATCCGACCGTCAACCTGCTCGCGCAAGCTGTCCAGCGCAGCTGCGACAGCAGCGGGCTTGTGGGCGTAGTCGACAACAGCAACGAACGGCTGCCCAACGCTCACGCGTTCCATGCGCCCCGGGACTCGGGCCGCGTCCAGCCCCTGCAGGAAGACCTTCGGATCGATGCCCACCGAATCGGCGAGAGCTGTCGCCAGCGCAGTGTTAGCGATGTTGAACGCCCCCGGCAGAGGGATGCGCGTGGAAATGTCCTGCCCGCCGATGCGCACAGTGATGTCCTGCGCACCGGACTCAGTCACACTATCCAGCCGCGCCGTGCAATCGGCGCTGGTGTTATGCACCCCCACGGTGACAGGTGAGTGGGCGCGCTGCGTCATCTTCTGGCCCCATTCGTCGTCAATGCACACGACGGCTTTCTCTGCCCGGTCGAAGAGGATGGCCTTGGCCTCGAAGTAGTCCTCCATCGTGGGGTGGAAGTCCAGGTGGTCCTGGGAGAGGTTGGTAAACCCGGCCGCCGCAAACTTCGTGCCATCGACGCGGCCCAGCACGAGCGCGTGAGAGGAAACCTCCATGACCACGTGCGTCACGCCGCGGGAGACCATGTCCGCGAACAGCTCTTGGAGTTTCGGAGCTTCAGGAGTGGTCAACGATGTGGGCACATCCTCACCTTTGATGCGGGTGCCCGTCGTGCCGATCAACCCGACGGCGCAACCGGCGGCGGTCAACCCGGATTCGAGCAAGTACGTCGTGGTCGTTTTTCCCGACGTTCCCGTCACTCCGATCACCGTCAGGTGCTCAGTCGGGTGTCCGTAGATTTCGGCAGCGACATCACCGAGGATGTCGCGCACACGCTCAACGACGAGTACTGGGCGCTCAAATCCCGTCTCACGCAGGATGTCCCACCCGGCATCATCGGTCAGCACCGCAGAGGCGTCCGACGCGTGCGCGAAGGTGGCGCCGTGCACTCGGGTGCCCGGAAGCGCAGCGAACATCGCACCGCTTTTCACGGCATTCGAATCAAGGCTGATTGCGCTGACGGATAGCGAACTCTCCGGCGCGTTCTCCACGCGCGCGCCTGCGATCTCCGCCAGATTCTCCAGCGAAACCTTAGCCATGGTTATGCACTCCCTTTTCTAACGCGCTTCCAGCACGAACGGCTCACCTGGGTCGGGGCTCTGACCGATGTTCTCGCGGTTGATTAACCAGTTCGCAATCTCGGTGAACACCGGTGCCGCCGACTGGCCGCCAGCGCCGCCTTCGAGCGGACCCCGCTCCGGGTCGTCCAGCATAACCGCGACGACGAAGCGAGGATCATCCGCCGGAGCAATACCGGCGAAAGTGATCCAGTAATCCGAGTTAGAGTATGCGCCCGTTTCGGGGTTGACCTGCTGGGCAGTACCGGTCTTGCCGGCGAGCTGGTAGCCGGGGATCTCGTTGCCGGCAGCAGTACCATTCTGGACACCATTCGGATCATCCTGGAACGGAGAGCGGAACATATTCACAACTGTCTGTGCGGTCTCTTCGCTGGCGACACGGGAGCGGCGGGGCTCGTCTTGCGGCAGCTCCTCCCCGGACTGCTGCACAACCTTTTTGACGATGCGCGGCTCGATGCGTTCACCGTCGTTCGCCAAGGCCTGGTACACGCTGGCGAGTTGGAGGGTGGTCAGGGACATGCCTTGACCGATGGGCAGGTTGGCAAAGGTGCCACCCGACCACTGCTCGCGGGACGGCACGAGACCAGGGGATTCGTTCGGGAGTTCAATGCCGGTGCCCTGCCCGATTCCGAAGCGCTGCAAGTAGTCGTCGAAACGCTCCTCGCCCACCTCCTGAGCGAGCATGAGCGTGCCAACGTTCGAGGACTTACCGAAGATTCCTGTCGTGGTGTACGGCGCATCACCGTGCTCCCACGCGTCTGCGACAGTGACGCCGGACATTTCGATTCGTCCCGGAACTGTGTGCACTTCATCCGGGGTGGTGATGCCCTCTTCAATGGCCGCGGTAGCCGTGATGATCTTGGCCACCGAGCCAGGTTCGAAGGGGTGGGAAATCGACGGGTTATCAAAGCTGCGGCCCTGCGACAGTTGCTTCTCCAAGTCGCCGTTCGGGTCGATCGTGGACGTGTTGGCCATGGCGAGCACCTCGCCGGTGGCAGCATCCAAGACCACAGCCTCGGCGTCCTTGGCCTTCGAGTTCGCCTTCGCTTGCTCCAACAGCTGCTGCACGTAGGCCTGCAGATCCAGATCAATAGTCAGCTCAACGCGCGATCCGTTCACTGCCGGCACAACGTCGCGCAACGTGCCGGGGATGACTTGGCCGTTGGCAGAGACATCTTCGGTGGAGCGGCCGTTGATGCCCGTCAGAATCGCGTCGCTAGAGGCTTCGAGCCCGAACTGGCCCTGCCCGTCCATGGAGACGCGGCCAATAATGTTCTCCCCGATTGCGCCGTTGGGGTATTCGCGGATGTCTTGGTGGTCAGCTGCAACACCGTGGAACTTCTGTGCAACCTCAGCAGCGACATCTGGGTCGACATTGCGGACGAGAACCTCGTAATCTGTGTCCGCGTGGAGCTTTTCCAGGATGTCTTTGGAGCTCACGCGCGGAGTCTCGAGTTTCTTCTCGTATTTACCTTTTGCGTCCTTGTTGTCCTTACTGTCCTTGTTGTCTTTGTCTTTTTCGGCGTTGTCGTCCGCGTTCTCACGCTCGATGGCTTTCGGATCCTCCCCGACCATGACGGGAATCTCATTAGCCATCTGGCGCAGATAATCCTCTACGCGAGCATCCTGCTGAGCTTCGGCTTCCGCACGGGAGGCACCCTCTTCATACATCTCGTTGCGCACGAGCTCGCCAAGTTCTTTGCGCAGGATCACGGGCGAAACAGTCAGGGAGCGCGCCTGCATCGTGTAGGCAAGATAATTGCCTTCCCGGTCCACGATCTCACCGCGACGAGCGGGATCGGTGAAGGTCCGGGTGCGCTGGTCCGCAGCGACGGTTTGCAGTTCCGGCCCCCACTTGAGCTGCACCCATGCCAAACGCCCAATGAGCACGAGGGCAAGGACCAGGAAAATAGCCGTGAGAATCCGCATCCGGCTGGTGGTAATGACCTTTTGTGCTGGCGCTGCCGGCGGGCGCCGCCGCGGGTGCGGCATTCTCCGCCGTTGCGGGTCCAATCTGCTCACGGCGCTTGTGTCACCTACCTCGCTCACGCCCAATAACTTCAGGGTCTCATCTTGCCCCGCGACGGGGGCTAGGTGATGACCGCCACGCCTTTACGTTTTTACCGAGCGCCAGGAATGCTCGGCAGCGCTGCCGGGGCCCCGCCCGCTGCGGGTGGAGCAGCTGGCGCGGGCGGTCCAGTCGGTGCGCCGTTAGACGTTTGCGGTAAAGCAGACAGATTGTCGGCAACATCGCTCGTCGCGTCACGGTCGCTCGTTGCGCGGTCGACGCGAATAGTCTCTCCGTTGACGTCCACGACCTGGCCGGTTTTCTCCGGATCGGCCTCGCGCGTCTCGTGGGCTTCGCCCTTCTCATTCACGGCAATAATTCCTGGTTGTTCGGGAACAACGAGACCGGCCGCGTCCGCCTTCGCGGCGATGTCTGCGGCTGCGCGCGCATCCTCCAGGTTGCGGTTGAGGGTCTCAATTTCGTTGCTCAGCGTGCGTTCCTCATTCTGGAGTTGCTGAATGGTGAACGTCTGCTGAGTGGACAGAGCGGAGAGCATCATGGCACCGAAGATGCCCAAAATGAGCAGCGGCAGCGACAGAATGGACAGCTTGGAGAACGTTCGCTTTGCCGCCGTGGTGTTGACCACGCGGCGTCCACGGACAGACACAACCTGCTTCGAACCCAAGCGTCGTGGGCCGCGAGGCAAGTGCGGCTTCAGCCCAGTCGTCTTCGGGCGGGCCGGAGCGGTCTTTGTCGTACGCTCCAACAGCGCCGTCGATCCGGCGGTGAGGTCTCGGCTTGCTCCCATTGTTGTTCCCTTCACTGTTGTTCCAGCTTTTCGACGGCTCGTACACGCACTGGCGCCGCACGCCTGTTGACTTCCACTTCCGCCTCCGACGCCTTCTCTGCACCGTGAGTGACCATGCGGAATTCGGCGGCCATGCCCGGCAGTTCGGTCGGTAAACCGGCGGGCGTTTTGGACGTTGTCCACTCCGTGAACGCGCGCTTGACCAGCTTGTCTTCATGCGATTGGTAACTCATGAACACCGCCCGGCCACCGGGGCCGAGGGCTTCGGCGACCATCGGCAACACGTTGGTGAGTGCGTCCAGTTCGCGGTTGACTTCCACGCGAAGCGCCTGGAATGTCCGCTTCGCCGGATGGCCGCCGGTGCGGCGGGTGGCGGCCGGAATCACCCGGTAGAGCAACTCCACCAGGCGTGCGGACGTGTCGAAGGGAGCTTTCTCCCGTTCGTCGAGGACAGCGCTGGCGATCTTACCGGCGAAACGCTCGTCGCCGTACGCCTTGAGCACATGCGCGAGGTCACCGTGGCTGTAGGTGTTCAGCACATCGGCCGCAGTAATACCTGCCGACGGGTCCATGCGCATGTCCAGCGGGGCGTCCACGCGGTAAGCGAAGCCGCGCTCTTCCTGGTCGAGCTGCATTGATGAGACACCGAGGTCGAAAAATGCCCCGGCTAAGCCATGCGCGCGTACGGTCTCAAAGACCGGCCCGGTACCGTCGCGCAGCGATTCCGCGAGGCAATCAAAGCGGCCCCGCACCGGCGCGAAACGGTCACCGAATCGCGCGAGACGCTCGCCCGCTTGGGCAAGCGCAGCACCGTCACGGTCAATGCCGATGACTGATGCCTCCGGAAAGGTGTCCAGGAAGTACTCCGTGTGTCCACCGGCACCGAGCGTGCCGTCGACGATGACAGCGTGGGGCCCGAAGCGCTCTACCGCAGGGCGAAGGAGTTCTCCCATGCGGTCGCGCATGACGGGGATGTGGCCGTGGCCGTTGTCGGTTGCTGTTTCCTGTGCCATCGAGTCCACCCCCTTGGAGCGCCCTGGGTTTGAAGTACCTGCAGTTGTTGCCGCGGGGAACGTATAGAGCCCTGCCCGGGGCGGTCATTCTGATATCGGGGAAGTACACCAGAACGACTCGCGCCCCGAGCAGAGTTCGTACACGCTCTCCACTCGCCTGCCCTGTTAGAGCAGACCCGAGAGAATGTCGTCCTCATCAGCCGCCGAGAAGGCAGCCTCGGTATTTTCTTGGTATTTCTCCCAGGACTCCGCGTCCCAGATCTCCAAGAAATCCACTGACCCGATGACCACGCATTCCTTTGAGAGATTCGCGTAATCGCGGTGCGCCGGCGACAGAGTGATGCGACCCGAACCATCGAGCGCCTGCTCGTCCGCACTTGCTGCCAAGTTACGGATGAAAGCACGCGCCTTCGGATTCGTACGGGAGACCGCTGCCGCCTTACGAGCGCGGGCCGCGAACTCCTCGCGGGGATAGACCGCCAGAGAGTGGTCTTGCCCCTTGGTCACCATCAGACCGTCAGCGAGTCCCTCACGGAATTTCGCTGGCAGTGTCAGGCGTCCCTTGTCGTCCAGCTTGGGGGTATAGGTGCCCAGAAACATCCGGCGCCCTACCTTCCTTCACTCAACGACTCCGGTTGTGAACTTTTATGCAGCTCCACACGACACATCGCGTTTCGCTGGCCCCACTTTAACCCACTTCGTCCCACAAACGCTAGTTTCCGCGGCGTGTTTTCTTAATAAAGTTACTTCACTGCAGGTCACAGCGCTTGAATACGGTGGCAGAATCTCCCGCACCCAGCCCCAAAAACGATCAAAATGCGCGAAACATGAATGACTTTAATCTAGATACATCCCTTTAATCACAATGGCACCACGTTGAATATCGGCAATATCCCAGTTCGCTAGAGTCAATGAGCTCGTGTGGGGCAAAGTGGGTGGGCGAGGTGGGGCAAAGTGGCAGACATCGCGCATACAAGAAAACCCTCCAAGAACATCAATTCCTGGAGGGTTGAGTACCGCCGTTGATAGCGGCGCGAGGGGTCAGCGGTTAAGCGTCATCTATCTTCGAAACGGCGGCGGAAGTTTTCTTCCATGCGCGAGCTCATGCCATTGCGCTGCGCCTGACTACCTTGGCGCGTTTCTTGCGCCGGCGAAGCGGACCCGTTCGGCGTCTGCAACGCCCACATGCCACCGGCGAACATCACGACGAAGCCAACGATGCTGATGATGACAAACCAGATGCTCTGCGTAGCCAAAGCAACACCACCGATGAGCAGCAGCAGACCCAAAACGATGATGGCGAAAGAGCGAATCGTCAGCTTGCCGGCCGGCTGCTCAGCCCCGTACCCCGCCGAGGAAGCCACCGTCGACCCAAATTTAGGGTCGTCAGCGAGAAGCGACTCCTCAATCTCGCGGAGTAACTTCTGTTCTTGCTCTGAAAGAGCCACTTTTCCTCCCAGCCATGTTTGGTCGGTGTCCACTATGTGAGTACAACGCTCAACTACACGGCATTGTTCCCTGGACGCTCACATCATCATAGCGCCTGCACACGCCTGGACATGCTACGCCGCCGCCATACCCGGCCCCTCCCCCGCTACCTCCGCATAGAACGCGGCGGCCCGGTCAACCAGCTCCGCGACTAGTGCACCATCAGGCTTCAGCTCGATGCCCGAGGCGACCCGCCCACGCAATCGCGAGTAGCCCTCGAACGCTTCCGCCCAATAGCCGCCGCGGACACCGGTCAGCTTGAGCTTTGCCCACGCACTGGTTGGCAACCTCTTCCTTTTAGCAATCACCGCCGAATCCGCCACGACTGCGCCTGCCGTTCGCAATGCTGCGCGGTAGGCGCTCTCCAGCGCAAGATCGGACCGGCCGGCGCCAAGGTGCGCATACGACTCATCCAGCAGAGCTCGAGCGGTGCCGAGAAAATTCTCACTCCGGGAGGCAGCTGGAACCGTTCCGTACACCGTGCCAGTGGTTGCAGAGATAACGCTGTTCATGAGGGGCCTCCTTTGGCTGGCCGTCTCGCCTGTCGGCAGTTCGTTTTGTTGAGTAACAACCTAGGACCCCCACCCGACAAACCGGGCTACCCAATCGAACGCACATTCGAACCCCTAAAATGGCCCCGCACTAACCCCGACGTGATTCGATTAAGACGTGACCTTCACTATCCGCAGGTTGTCCGGTTTTGACTTTGCCCGCATGGCTCCGGACCTGGTTGATCTCTATATCACTGCCATGAAGTACCCGCGCACCCTCCGCGAACAGCGAATCGGGGTATGGCGCCGTGAGACCTCACATCCGGGTTTCACTGCCGTGGCGGCATTCACAGAGACCGGAGCGCTCGCCGGTGTCGCCTACGGTTTCAACGGCACGCCCGACAGATGGTGGGACCAGCAACTTCGTCTGGGTTTACAGCAACAGAGCATCCCCGACCACATACGGCGCGAGTTGACATCGCATTACTTCGAGCTAGCGGAGATCCACGTTGCGCCTGACCTACAGGGACAGGGCGTTGGACACGCCCTGATTCACGAGCTGCTAGTAGATATAGGTCGCAAGTACGTCCTGCTGTCAACGCCTGAAGTCCCGGCGGAAGCAAATGCCGCTTTCGGTCTCTACCGCTCACTCGGATTCAAAGATGTCCTACGCAACTTCCTCTACGCGGGAGATTCCCGTCCCTTTGCGGTGCTCGGACGCACGCTACCGCTGGGCTCCCAGTCTGTAGAGTGGCCGCTATGGTGACCCATCCCGATAAGGCCGATGTCCCGACTACTGCACAGATCCCCGCGGCTGTGGAACGGGAACTGGAAAAGTTCTTCACCGAGCACGGCCATTCAGTGGACATCATCGGTCCGCCGGTATCGGAGGCGGTAGAGCACCTGCGCACCTTCGTTCTCGGGGGTGGTAAGCGCATTCGCCCCACATTCGGATGGGTCGGGTTTGTCGGTGCGAACGGGCTGGAGAATACGGAGGAGGATCCGGCAGCTGTGCTCTGCGCGGTGAGTTCCTTGGAATTCATTCAGGCATGCGCACTCATCCATGATGACATTATCGATGCATCTGCGACCCGGCGCGGAAACCCGACTGTGCACGTCGCCGCCGCGCACAGTCACCGCGAACACAACTGGCTCGGAGATTCCGACAAGTTCGGGGAAAGCCTCGCCATTTTGGTCGGTGATTTGGCGCTCGTGTGGGCAGACGACATGTGGCACCACTCCGGCCTGAGCCACGCGGCTCTTCTCCGCGCTTCCGACCCCTGGCGAGGTATGCGCACGGAGGTCATCGGCGGCCAGATTCTGGATGTTTCGCTCGAAGCCGCCGGCTGCGAAAGCGAAGAGCTTGCAAATGCAGTCAATCGTTTCAAAACTGCCGCATACACCATCGAGCGCCCCCTCCACTTGGGCGCAGCAATCGCGGGTGCGGACGATGACACGATTGCGGCGCTGCGGGGTTACGGCCACGACATCGGGATCGCTTTCCAGCTTCGCGACGACATTCTCGGTGTCTTCGGCGACCCGGAGGTCACTGGAAAACCCGCTGGAGACGACCTGCGGGAAGGCAAGCGCACTGTGCTGTATTCCCGTGCGCTCCAGGCAGCCGATGAGCGTGACCCGGCGGCAGCGCAGCGCCTCCGGGACGGCATTGGTACGGCCCTGACCCCCGACGAGATCGCCGAACTCTCGGGGATCATTCGTGAGACGGGGGCGGTAGAAGACGTCGAAAAGCGTATCGACGAGTTGACCGAATCCGGCCTTGCACATGTCCGTGGTGCCGCGTTGTCGCCCGAGGCGGTGGAGACACTCGAGACCCTGGCGGTCAATGCCACCGCGCGGCGCATGTAAGCTCCGCACCATGTCTCCCCGTGTCGTAGTTCCGCTCGGCGTTGCCGGTACCACGCTTATCGCGCTCGGTTCTTTCGGCGCGGGCGCCACCCGCAACCGCGGCGGAATGCTCGACTACTTCGGATGGGCCTTCCTGTCCTACGGCCACGCGCGCGGGCTTGCCGACGTCGCTCTCACTGCCGGGCTTTTTCTCCTCGTTTTCGCGTGGGTCATGCTGCAGGGAGCTCACGTGGAACAGGTCCGCGCTGCGGTATGGGGGTGGACCGCTCCCCTGCTGCTCGCGGCACCGCTGATGTCGCGCGACGTGTACTCCTACCTCATGCAGGGCGCCATGGTGCGCGACGGCTTCAACCCTTACGACGAGGGCGCGGCCGTCAACCCAGGGCCGTACTTACTGGAGGTCTCGCACGACTGGCGGAATACGACCACCCCTTATGGCCCGCTGCACTTGTGGATCGGTGAAGGAGTGACCACTGCTGTCGGCGACAACGTCATGGCCGGCATCATTGTCTACAAATTCATCTCCTTCGCCGGTTTCGCCGCTATCGCGTGGGCAGTCCCGCGCATCGCGCGTGAGCTGGGTGGGGATCCTGCATTGGCGCTGTGGCTCGGCGTGGCCAACCCAGTGATGATCATCCACATGGTCGGCGGCATGCATAACGAGTCTGTGATGGTCGGCCTGGTCAGCATCGGCTTGCTCGCCTGCCTGCATAGCCGCTTCTTTGTGGGGATCGTGCTCATCTCCGTGGCGGTGTCGCTCAAGGCGACGGCGGCCATTGCACTGCCGTTTGTCGTATGGATCGCGATGCAGCGTTACGGCCGCCGAGTCACCGTCTTCCTGGCCACGGGAGTAAGCGTCGTCGCGCTGTCCATCGCCGTCGTCGCCGCAGTTACCTGGGCATCCGGCACATCGTGGGGTTGGCTAGCGGAGATCTCGGGCAACTCGAAGGTGGTCAATCCCCTCTCCGGCGCCACACTCATCACAGACTTGGTCACTCCGCTCGTGTGGCTGGTGGATGAGGAATTCCCTTACAACACTGTCCTCGACTTCACCCGCACCATCGGGTCTGTGCTCATGCTGGTTGGTCTCGTCGTGGTGTGGGTCCTCTACCGCCAGTCGCAGCGCCGCGCCGTCAAGGGCGTAGCACTGGCGTACCTAGTGGCGTTCGTGTTCAACGCGGTGACGCTGCCGTGGTACTACGCATCGTCGATCAGCGTTGCGGGAACGTTCGCACCGCCGCGCTGGCTGGTGAAGGTGACCGTCGCTGCGTCAGTCATTGTCGCGCTGTCGTTCATGGGCAGCGGAAACCACCGCTTTTACGTCGGCTGGTGGATGCTGGCGGTCTTCCTTCTCGGCTGGCTTGCAGCCCGGAGCGTTAAAACGCCATTGCCTGCGCGCGCCTGATTACTTCGCGGGCACCATGCCCATGCAACGCATCGATGGGGCGGCCAGGCAGACTGTCGTCGTCAGTGAAGAGGTAGGCGAGGATTTCGTCGGGGCGGTATCCGCCGTCGAGAAGCACCGTGATCGCGCCACCAACGAACTTGGATAGCTCATCACCGCTCAGAAGCGCCTCTGGAATGTACTTCACACCGTCAGCCTTGTGCGCAACGAGTTTTCCCGCACCAACGTAATCGTGGACCTTGGTCACTGGGACACCGAGACGGTCCGCCACCTCAGGGAAAGACAGCAGCGTTTCGCCCTCAAGAAGGGTGTCAAGGTCATATTCGATATCGCTCACGCTCTTCACTGTACGCGCGCTGCTAGCACTTCCCCAGCCTCGTCGGCCATACTTATATGCCATGAGTGACCTTGCAGCTGGCGACGTATTGGAAGGACGTTACGCCGTGGACCGCCCCATTGCCCGCGGTGGCATGTCCACGGTCTACCGCTGCCTGGATACTCGTCTCGACCGCGAAGTCGCCGCCAAGGTCATGCACCCGCGCTATGTCGACGATCCGCTGTTTCTCGACCGCTTCCAACGCGAAGCTCGCGCCATGGCGCAGATGAGCCACCCGAACTTAGTCAACGTCTACGACTTCTCGTCCCACGGCGAGGATGTCTTCCTCATCATGGAGCTCATCACCGGCGGCACGCTGCGCGAGCTTTTGGCCGAGCGAGGTCCCATGCCCCCGCATGCCGCTGCTGAAGTCATGCGTTCGATGCTCACCGGGCTGTCTGTGGCGCACCGCCGCGGGTTGGTCCATCGCGACATCAAACCGGACAACATCCTCATTAACGGCGACAATTCGGTGAAGCTCGCAGACTTCGGCTTGGTTCGCGCAGCCAGCGAATCCCAGCGTTCCACCGACCAGATCGTGGGCACCGTCGCCTATCTCTCCCCGGAGCAAGTCGACGGTTCCGAGCTCACCCAAGCTTCGGACGTCTACTCCGCCGGCATCGTGCTCTTTGAACTGCTCACCGGTACCCAGCCGTTTTCCGGCGACACCTCACTGGCGCACGCGATGGCGCGGTTGCACAGGGATGTGCCGCCGCCATCCTCACGCATCGCGGGGGTGCCCATGCTTTTCGACGAGCTCGTGGCCACCGCCACTGCCCGCCACCCCCGCGACCGCTTCGCTGACGCAGACGAATTCCTCGACGCCCTCGAAGACGTTTCCGCCGACTTGGACTTGCCCGACTTCACCGTTCCGGCACCGACCCAGTCGGCCGCCCACCGTGTGGCCGCCATTCCGACCGGGGTGACGCAGATCGAACAGGACGGGGCAGAGGAACCCGAGCTTGCGCCCGAAACGCGCTTTGACCACCAGCCGGTATACGAACCAGAGCGCGAGCACCTGCAAGAACCAGTACGCGAACCATCGCCTGCGCTGTATCACCAGGACCACCAGCAGCCGTATCGGCCGCAAGCCCCTGCGCCAGTGCCAGCGCATGCACCTGCGCACCCGCCCGTTCCAGCACAGGCACCGGTGCGCGAACCTGAAGCTCCGCGCATCCCCGAACCGGAGACGAACCGCTCCGCAGCGGCAACAGCCGTCATGGTGCTACTCATGATTACAGCCACCGCGGCTGTCGCCGTCGGTGGCTGGTGGTACGGCTCCGGATGGTACGGGGAGATCCCCGAGATCATCCGGATGCCGGAGTACTACTAAGCGCAACTTAGTTGCGGAGCATCTCCGCGACGAGAAACGCGAGCTCCAGAGCCTGCTCGGTGTTCAGGCGCGGGTCGCACGCGGACTCATAACGGCCCGGCAGGTCGATGTCGGTGATGTCCTGGGCACCGCCGAGGCACTCCGTGACATGCTCGCCGGTCAGCTCGATGTGAATGCCGCCCGGGTGGGTGCCCAGGTGGCGGTGGACCTCGAAGAAGCCCTGCACTTCGTCGATGATCTTGTCGAAGTGGCGGGTCTTGTATCCATTGGACGCGGTGAAGGTGTTGCCGTGCATCGGGTCGGACTGCCAAATGACCTTGTGTCCCTCGCGCTCAACAGCATCCACAATGCCCGGAAGGACATCACGCACCTTGTCGTGGCCCATGCGGGCGACAAAGGTGAGGCGGCCGGGTTCGCGGTTCGGGTCCAGCTTCGCGGCGTAAGCGACGGCTTCCTCCGGGGTGGTGGACGGGCCGAGTTTCAGGCCGATCGGGTTGTTGATCAGCGCCGCGAAGTTCACGTGGAAGTCGTCGAGGCCGCGGGTGCGCTCGCCGATCCAGAGCTGGTGAGCAGACAGATCGTAGAGCTTGGTCTCGCCGTTCTCGTCTTCGGCGAGGCGCAGCATGGCACGCTCGTAATCCACCAGCAACGCCTCGTGGGAAGCGTAGATCTCGGAGGTGCGCAGCTCACGGTCATTCACGCCGCAGGCATCCATGAAGTGCAGGGAGCGGGTGATCTCGCGTGACAGGGCCTCGTAACGGGCGCCGGCAGCGGAGTTAGCCACGAACTCACGGTTCCATGCCTCAACGCGGTACAGGTCAGCGGTACCGGAGGTAGTCAGAGCGCGCACCAAGTTCATGGCGGCAGAGGAGTTGGCGTAAGCGCGGACCATGCGTGCCGGGTCGTGCTTGCGGGACTCTTCGGTGGGTTCCACACCGTTGACAATGTCACCGCGGTAGTTCGGCAGACCGTTCTCGTCCAAGTCCGAGGAACGCGGCTTGGCGTACTGGCCAGCAATGCGGGCCAGTTTCACCACCGGGGTGGACGCTCCGTAGGTGAGCACGACGGCCATCTGCAGCAGCGTCTTGATGTTGGCGCGGATGTGCGGCTCAGTGTTGGACTCGAATGTCTCAGCGCAGTCGCCGCCCTGCAGGAGGAACGCATTGCCCTCAGCGACGTCTGCTAGCTGGCTCTTCAGCTTGTGGATCTCGGGTGCAACCACCACCGGCGGGACCGATTCGAGGATCTTGCGGACGTATACGGCCGCGTTCTCATCCCATGTCGGCTGCTGTTTCGCTTCGAGGCCCAGAACCTTCTGGAATTCCTCATTGATATCGCCGGGCAACGGCGGTAGATCGGGCAGTACTTCTTTGGGGATGTCTACAGTCCAACTCACCCTATAACTTGTAGCACGCCCGAGACGTTTCTCCTACTCAGGGCGGGTAATTCTTCCACGGCGGTCCAATGGCAGAACGTCGTTGCAGGCGCGGAACTTGATCAGGTTGTGTCGAGCGTCCACAAGCGCGTCGTGGGCATCTTTCGGAGCAGGAGGAATCTTCGGGCGGCCAGCCATCTCCCAGTACTGCTTGAGCTCGCGGGTGAACCGCGGCAAGTCCTTAGGCAGCTTCGTCATGTCGCCCCACATCTGCGCGAAAACCACATGATCATAGGCACCCACCCACGCCCACAGCTCAGGCCTCGTGCCGTTTGGGGTGAGAAAGGCATGCACTTCTTCACGGATGCGCGCCAGAGGCTTCCATTCCGGACTGGACGGGTTCGGGAGTTTCTCTAGAACGTTCTCACGCACCCAAGGGTTGGCGCGTGAACCGTTGAAATCCGTGGACACTGCGTAATACTCGCGTCCGTCCTCAGCCACGATGCCGATGGAGATCAGTTCGATGGTGGAGCCATCTTCGATGAACTCCGTGTCATAGAAGTACCGCACGCTTTACTGCAGCCAACCCCACGGCGGCTCGGTGCCCTCCGGGTACCCGTTGCCAGCTTCGAGCGACTTCTTCACGGCCGCCGCGTAGGCGTCGCAGTAGGGGTAGCCGGACAGTTCCTCGAGTTGCTCCATGAAGAAGTCCGTGAACGGGCGCCACACGGCGGAGTCAGACGGGTCGTAGCCGTTGTCGCGGGCCCACTGGTGCGGGTCGATGGGCTCACCGACTTTGATGGTCACCTTGACCGGACGCGGAATCCAGGTGCCAATCGGGTTTGCCTCACGGGTGTCAATCATGGCCACTGGGATGCAAGGCACACCAGTTTCCATCGCGATTCGCGCCATGCCAGTCTTGCCCTTGTAAATGCGGCCGTCCGGGGAACGAGTGCCCTCCGGGTAGATGCAGAACAGGTCGCCGTTGTCGAAGACTTCCTTGGTCACTTTGAGCAAGTTGTCGCCGGCATCTTTCGCAGATCGGTCGATGGGAACCTGTCCCACGGAAGTGAAGAAGAATTTCTGGATGCGCCCGACCAATCCCGGAGCGGTAAAGTACTCCTTCTTTGCGGGGTGCACCAGCTGGCGCGGGCACACCAGGGGAAAGTAGAAGGAGTCCATCACGGCCTGGTGGTTGGACACCATTAGCGCGGGAGTTCCTTCGGGCGGAATGTTGTCCAGGCCGTGCGTTTCAGGCCGGTTCCACAACCGCAGCCAGGGACCAATCAAGATGTACTTGAAAAACTTGTACCACTTGTTGTTCATGTTTTCCCCTAAAGAAGTTTGCGGGCCAAATCAGCAACGCCAATCATACCTGCCTGCGGTCCAAGGTCCGCAGTTTGCAGACGTGGAATCGGGCGGAAGCCGGATCCGACCATGTTGCGACGCATGGCTTCGTGCGCAGCATCGAGGAACAGGTCAGCATCCGCGCTCACTCCCCCGCCCAGCACGATCAACTCCGGGTCGAGCACGTCGCTCACGATGGAAAGACCCTGTCCGAGCCAGCACGCAAAGTCATCCATTGTTGCTAGCGCCAGCGCATCGCCGTTGCGTGCGGCAGCGACAACATCGTTGCCAGTCGCGCGCTTATCGACGGCCCTGCGGTACAGCGTGCAGGGTTCAAATCCACCCTTCGTAGCAATCTCAACGGCGGTGTCCACCAGCGCAGTGCCAGAGGCATAGCGCTCCAAGCACCCTTGTTTCCCGCAGGAGCATGCACGCCCACCTTGGACGACGGTGATGTGACCGAATTCGGGTGCGGTACCAAAAGAACCGCGGTAGATCTCACCGTGATGCATGAGTGTTGCACCAATGCCTGTACCCACGGCAAAGAACACCCACGTGTCTGCGTCCTGGGCGGCACCGTAGCGGTATTCGCCCCACGCCGCGGCGTTCGCATCATGCTCCAGGCATACCGGCAACTCCAGCTCTTCTTCCAGCAGCTGCTTCACTGGCGCGTTGTCCTGCCACGGTAGGTGCGGAGCGAAACGGACCACTTCACAGTCCGGATCCAAGAAACCGGCGACGGCGAGACCGACAGCGCCGATGGAATGCCTGCGGCGCAAAACTTCCACCAGTTCGACGATGGCGTGAGTCAGTCCGTCCGCGTCGTGGGGAGTATGAGTTTCCTCCACGTCCACGATGTCGCCGTGCTTATCGACGACACCAGCGCGCGTATTCGTCCCGCCAATGTCGAATCCGATTGTGACCATGACAGATCATTCTAGACCCAACACACGGACGAGCCTGCTCGTCAGCATCTCCCACGAGAAAGCCTGGCTTACGTGCTCGCGGCCTGCGCGCCCCATGCGTCGACGCCTTTCCGGGTCCGCAAGCAAAGTGAGCACGGCCGTGGTGATCTCTTTCTCTGAATGCCCGTCCACGACAATGCCGCTCTCCGGTGTCACCGTCTCCGGCGCTCCGCCAGAGTCCCCCGCCACAACGGGGATACCGCACGCTTGGGCTTCCAGGTAGACGATGCCTAAGCCTTCGACGTCTAGCCCCCAGCCGCGTGTCCGGGCCGGCATTGCCATGACGTCGGCCGCAGCGAGAAGATCACGCATGTCCTCACGCTCCAGGCGGCCATGGAAACGCACTGAGTCTGTGACGGCGTTTCTATCGGCCAGCTTGCGCAGCGTGTCTTCATAAGGTCCCTGCCCGATGATCGCGAGCTTCGCATCCGGAAAGACCTGCCGGATACTTGGCCAAACGCGAATCAACATGTCCTGTCCTTTGCGCGCGACGAGCCGAGACGGAACAACCACCAACGGGTCTGCCCCGTAGCCGTAACGCTGCCGTGCTGAGCGCCGCTGCGACTCTGAAGCTGGGCGGAAGAAGTCCGTATCCACGCCCGACGGCAACGCGACATACTCCGGGTGCTTCCCGAAGGCGCGTGAGAACCTCCTGCGGGTGTAGTCCGACACGTAAGTCACCACGTCGGAGGAGTTTCCAATCCGCCGTAGTGCCTGGCGCGGCCCTGGGAGCATCGACCACCCGACTTCATGGCCGTGGGTGCTTGCGACAATTCTCTTCGCACCCGCCTTGCGCGCGACCCCGGCCATCAACCCCAACGGGGCGGCGGCGCCGAACCACACGGTGTCAATGCCCTGTTCTCGAATGATCTGGCTCATGCGTTCAGCGGTTCGAGGGGTAGGCAGCATGACGAGCTTCGGCCAGCGAAAGACAGGGGTGGCAGAAGAAGCGTCGTAAAGCGATGCTTGCTCATGATCCTGCGTCGATGCGAAAACAACGATGGACTCCGCACCGCATGTAGCAGCGACAGCGTCGGTGAAATCTCGCAAATACGACTGAATCCCGCCGAAAGTAGGCGGGAAGTCGTTGGTGACCAGGAGAACCTTAATGGCGCAGATGCCTTAGCGCTTAGTAGCGGACAGCGCCCTGAACAGGCATCGAGTTCAACGGCACGACCTGGACCGGAATACCGTAATCGGAGGCGTGCACAACCTGGCCGTCACCGATGTACATGCCCACGTGAGTAATTCCCGGGTAGTAACCGATGATGTCGCCCGGCTGCAGCTCAGACAAAGGCACCGGCGTGCCGCCAGCCAGCTGCGCCTGTGAGGTGCGCGGGATGGTCTTGCCGTTCTGAGCGTAGGACCAGTACATCAAGCCGGAGCAATCGAACTGGTTCGGGCCAGCTGCGCCCCAGCCGTACGGTGAACCAATCTTGGACAAGGCTGCACCCACCACGCCGTCACCATGGGCGGATGCCGGGACGTTGAGAGCTACCGGTCCGTTCTTCGCCTCCCACGCGGCGCGCTGCTCCGGGGTGAACGCATCCACGCGACGCTCGACTTCCTTGACCTTGGCGTCCAGGTCTTTGCGCTCCTTCTCCAGCTTGTCGCGCTTGCCCTCCAGCTCCGCCTTGCGGTAGTTGGCCACAGCCACGGCAATGTTAGCGTCGGTGGCCCGCTGGGCTGCTTGCTTGTTCAACTGGGTGGAGTTATCCAGGGTGCGCTGCGCGGAGCGGCTCAGAGAACCGAGGTAGGAAGCGCGGTCAATAGCCTCCTGCGGATTCATTGCATCGAGGGCATTAAGTCGAGCGTCGTTAGAGACGTTGCGGTACTGCGTACGCGCGTGGCCGTCGACCTCCTGCTGCGCGCCCGACCGAGCGCCTACCGCGCGTTCTGCTTCACGCTTTGCATCATCAGCTTGCCTCTGCAGCGTCTTGACTTCCTTATCGCCTTTGACGATCTGGTCCTCGATCTCCTTGACCTCTTCGGCCTTCTCGGTGGCCTGGTGGGAGACATCTTCCATCTCCTTGATCATGGTCTCAACGTCCTCGGCATAAGCCGGGACGGTAGAACCCGCAGTTGCGACGGCTGTAAGTACGCCAGCTGCAACGATCGGACGCGACGTGCGACGGGAGGAAGCGCGGTGCTTGCCCACGAGGACCTCTTTCTGAAAGAACATGAAGGAAGAGATGACAAACCTGTAACAAAGTTATAGCGTCCGCCCGCACCGGTCAAACACTTTGGACAGACTAAAGTGCCAAAAAGCTCCACTCTGTTACTGTTGTGACAATTGTGCGATAAAGAGCCAAAACCGGCCCGAGCCCCGAGGCTCCAGACCGGTTTTAGGTACGCCGCGGAAGTTCCTGCGGCAGGTGCTGCGCTAGAAGCGGACTGCAGAGTGAATCGGCATCATGTTCAGCGGGCGGTAGCCCACCGGGGTGCCGGAGTTCAGCGCGTCGATGATCTGGCCGTTACCGGCGTAAATAGCAACGTGGGATGCGCCACCGTAGTAGACGACGATGTCACCCGGCTGCAGGTCAGAAATGGCGACCTTACGGCCAGCGTTGGCCTGAGCCTGCGAGGTACGCGGAATCTGCTTGCCTGCCTGAGCGTGAACCCAGGAGGTGAAGCCAGAGCAGTCGAACGCGTTCGGGCCGGCAGCGCCGTAGACGTACGGGGAGCCGATCTTGGACTTTGCGATGGACACGATGCGCTCACCCTGGGACGGCTGGCGCACCGGAGCCGGTGCGGCAGCAGCCTGCGGCTGGCGGTTAGCGACAGGGGCGCTAGCGTACTTCTTCTCGACGCCGTTGATCCAGTCGTTGAAGCCCGGAACGTTAGCAACGCCCGGAACAGCCTTCACGGCCGCGATAGCAGAACGGATGTCAGCGTCGCGGTCGGCCTTACCGGCCAGGGACGGGATCCACTGCTCGATGCCCGGGATGCTTGCGATGCCAGGGGTGTTCTCAATGCCCGGGATCTCCGCAGAGATGTTCGTGTTAGGAACGCGAACCTCGGCAGCGTCAGCGGTAGTCGGGGCGATCAGGGTTGCGCCGGCGAGAACGGCGGACGCGGTTGCAACGGTGCGCTTGGTACCGTTTGCCTGGCGGCGGTGCTTAGCCACTTATAAACTCCATATCTCCAGTTGCGCCTACCGGGTTAGCTGTCGGGTTCGGTGCGGGAAGTCACCTCTAGGACGCTCCTGCGCTTGCGCGCTCCTTGCGCCCCGTTCACCCCAGGGAAGTCATGGTTCCCCGGCTTCCGGACCATAGGGGTCCTAGAACTCGGCTCTATGTGGTTCAAATGTCGCTTGCGCCTTCGTGGCTACAAGGTCTCAGCTAGGTTACGAAACGGACACAAGCATTGTCCAACGGCGCGCCCGTTATTTTTTCGTTATTTTCCCCGGCGCCCCGAAAAACCGACGCCTCGAGCCCCTCCATGCCAACCTGCTTTAGCGTGTGACGGCCTACTGCGGGCCTGTCACCAGCACGTTTGCTGCGGAATGACGTTACGTCCAAGGCCGGCAGAAAGCGATGATTGACGCCAAAATTTTCTGTTGTGATCCTGCTCACAGTAGAGGTCTTTATGGTTTTGTTACAAGCCAAAGGCCCCTCCCCCGCCCGTTTTTGGGCAGTCAGAGGGGCCTCGGCGTTATGCGCTAATGGCTCTAACGCTTGCTCTTAGTACCGGCGTCGCGGTCGACAGAGTTCTTCTCTGCCTCCAGCGCACGCAGCGTCTCCACCTCTTCGTGGTGGTTCTGGCGCGCGATCTCGTTGCGGCGCGCAGTGATCGCCGGATCATCCGGGCTGAACGTGCCGGAGGTCTCCGAGTCGGCGTAACCGAGCTGGTTCATCTGCTTCGGAACAACAGCGCCCGCGTACTCGAGCGGGATCTGGTGGCCGTGCTCGTCCACCGGGCCAATCGGCTGGTGAACCTCGACGAAGGCACCATTCGGCAGCTTCTTGATCACACCGGTCTCAATACCGTGCTCCAGGACCTCACGGTCAGAGCGCTGGAGACCGACGCAAATGCGGTAGGTGATGAAGTACGCCAGCGGCGGCAGCACGATCAAACCTATACGGCCAACCCAGGTCATCGCGTTCAGCGAGATCTGGAAGTGGTAAGCAAACAGGTCGTTACCACCGGACAATGTCAGCAGCAGGAAGAAGGTGATGCCCATGACACCGATACCGGTGCGGACAGGAACGTCGCGGGGACGCTGCAAGAGGTTGTGGTGCGCGTCGTCGCCAAGCATCTTCTTCTCTAGGAAGGGATACAGCAGCAACAGCACCACCATGAGGCCTGCCATCAGTGCCACCCAGAACACGCCCGGGATGGTGTAGTTACCCAAGTAGAGCTCCCACGCCGGCATGACACGGGCGGCACCATCCGTCCACAGCATGTAGACGTCAGGCTGAGAACCAGCGGACACCTGCGACGGGTTGTAGGGGCCGAGGTTCCAAATCGCGTTAATGGTAGTGACACCGGCCATCAGCGCGAGGACACCGAAGACCAGCAGGCCGAAACCGACAGCCTTGACTGCGAAGACCGGTAGAATGCGGATACCCACAACGTTGTTCTCGGTGCGGCCCGGGCCAGGGAACTGGGTGTGCTTCTGGAACCAGACCATCAGCAGGTGTCCGGCAATCAGCGCGAGGATGATGCCCGGCAGGATCAGCACGTGCATGATGTAGAAGCGGTCCAGCATGAGGTCGGACGGGAAGTCGCCGCCGAAGATTGCCCAGTGGATCCAGGTGCCGATGATCGGCAGGCCCACGATGATCGCGGACATAATGCGCAGACCGACACCGGAAAGCAGGTCATCCGGCAGGGAGTAACCGAGGAAGCCCTCGATCATGCCCAGCAGAATCAGGACAACACCGATGATCCAGTTGGCTTCACGCGGGCGACGGAATGCACCGGTGAAGAAGATGCGCAGCATGTGGGCGAACATCGCCATCATGAACATGAGCGCAGCCCAGTGGTGCATTTGGCGGATGAACAGACCACCGCGGACCTCGAAGGAAATGTCCAGGGCAGTCGCGTATGCGCGCGACATCTCCACGCCGTTGAGCGGGAGGTATCCGCCGTCGTAGATCACCTTCGTGATCGACGGGTCGAAGAAGAGCGCCAGGTACACACCTGTCAGCAACAGGATGATGAAGCTGTACAAGGCCATCTCGCCGAGCATGAAGGACCAGTGCGTCGGAAAGACCTTGTTCAGCTGCGGGCGCAGGACACCCGAGATCGTGTAGCGCGAATCAATATTGTCAGCAGCTTGACTGAGTTTAGTGCTCATTAGGACTTACGCTCCCAGAATGCCGGGCCGACGGGCTCAATGAAGTCCCCGCGGGCGATGAGGTAACCATCTTCGTCGATCTCAATCGGCAGCTGCGGCAGAGCGCGCGCAGCTGGACCGAAGATCGGCTTGCCGTGCTGCAGTGCATCGAACTGCGACTGGTGGCACGGGCACAGGATGCGGTTGGTCTGAGCCTCGTACAGGGAGGTCGGGCAACCGATGTGCGTACAGATCTTGGAGTAGGCGTAGTAGTCGCCGTAGTGGAAGTCTTCCTGACCTTGGCGCTCCACCACTGCGGCAGCGTCGGAGGAACGCAGGCGGATCAGCATGACCGCATTGCGCGGGCCGTGGATGGAGTGCATGTGGTTCTCGTACACGTCCAGGTCCGGGTTGTAGTCATCGCCGTCGTTAACGTCCTGCTCCAGGAGCGGGAAGACCGTCTCCATGGAAGCTGCGTCCAAGTCCTCGGGGCGCATGCGCACCAGGCGGGACACACCAGCCGTGGTGTAGTGCTTGCCGGCGTCACTGTCGTGCAGCTCGGCAATCGCACCGGTGTCGCGGCCCAGGTAAAGCTTCTTGCCTTCACGCGCCATGGACCAACCCTGGGTCCACAAGGTGCCGTCGCCTTCGTAGTTCATGGCGTGGCGGGGACGCCACGGGTTCTTGATCACGCCGCCGAGCGGGGCGATGATGGCCAGGCCAGCAAGCAGGCCAGCACCACCGAGGAGACCCTGCATCACCTTGCGGCGACCAAGGGTGGAAGTCTGCCATGCATCGTTAAGCAGCGCGGTGGTCGTGCGGCGGTCCAGCTCGGAGGAGCGGCCGTCGTGGCGACGCTGTACCGCGATTTCTTCCGGGATGAACTTCTTGACGTACTGGACGACAGCGAAGCCCAGAGATGCAAGCGCCAGGCCAGAGGTCAGGCCGAGCAAAGGGGTGTACATGGTGTACATCCACAGGCCTTCGTCACCGTGGAAGCGGGGCTCCCACGGCCAGAAGAGGTAAACGCCCAGGAATGCCAGGCCCATGACGATCGAGATGATCAGCCAGACCATGATGCCGCGCGCAGCGCGCTTCTCTGCCGGGTCATCCTCAATCGGCCAGCGTTCCTTGCGGTACGCAACCGTCACGTCGTCGAGCTCGGTGCCCAGGGCAGCCAGCTCGGCATTGCTCATGCGATCGAGCTCTTTGTCTGTGTAATCCTTCTTCACTTCATTGCTCATGAGCGCGATCCAATCCACATTGCAGCGGCGCCGACCAGGGTGACACCGATGATCCACATTGCAAGGCCCTCAGCAACGGGGCCGATACCGCCAAGCGACCAACCCGAGGGGCTCGGGGTTTCCTTGGCGGACTTGATGAAGGCGATGATGTCCTTCTTCTCGTCCGCGGTGAGCTGGCGGTCAGAGAACTTCGGCATGTTCTGCGGACCAGTCAGCATTGCCTGGTAAATCTCCTGCTCATTGGCAGGGTCCAGGACCGGCGCGTACTTACCGGAGGACAGCGCGCCACCACGGCCAGTGAAGTTGTGGCAGGACGCACAGTTGAGGCGGAACAGCTCCGATCCGCGTGCAACGTCGTCAGCCTGAATCTGTCCGTCGTAGTTCTTACCGCGCAGCTCCTCCATAGCGACAGAGCCGTCCTCGTTGTAGACCAGCTCCGGGCCGCCACCGTTTGCTGCAACATACGCGGCGATGGCCAGGGTCTGCGCCTCGGTGTAGCGCGGCTTCTTGCGCTCAGCCTGAGCGTCATTCGACATCATCGGCATGCGGCCGGAGTGCACCTGGAAGTACACGGCACCTTCACCGGTACCGATCAGGGACGGACCGCGGTCCTTGACGCCCTGGAGGTTAGCGCCGTGGCAGGTGATGCAAGCAACGTCGTAGAGGTCCTTGCCCTCTTGGATCATTGCCTGGTCGTCGCGCTGGGCGGTGGCGACCTGTGCGTCCGGAGTCAGGGCGGACGCAAGCAGGCCGGCACCCGTGAGACCAAACGTCAACGCCATCGCGCCGGCAGCGGACCTGCGCAGCTTGCGGCGGTTACGCGCCTTCTTGGGGGTGTTATCCATGTTGTTCCCTTTAGCGAAATCAGATTTTCAATCAGCGTGCTGCGTGCGAGCGAGTGCCCGTGTGGGCAGCTACTGAACGAGGTAGAGAGTAACGAACACGCCGATCCAAATGACGTCGACGAAGTGCCAGTAGTAGGAGGTCACCATGGCCGCAGTTGCCTGCGCCGGGGTGAACTTCGACTTGGCCACGCGTGCCATGACAATGCAGAACGCAATGATGCCCGCGGTCACGTGCGCCATGTGGAAGCCGGTGATGATGTAGAACACCGACCCGTAGACGCTGGACTGCGGGGTCACACCGTGCATGACCATCTCAGCCCACTCGTAGGCGACCAGACCCAGGAAGATCACGCCCAGGGCAATGGTCACGGTGAACCACTTGCGCAGCCCGAAGACATCACCCTTCTCTGCGGCGAACACACCAAGCTGCGAGGTGACCGAGGAGGTCACCAGCACAATGGTGATGATCGTTCCGAAGAGAACGTTGAGGTGATCGGTTTGAACAGCCCAATCACCAGTTTTCATGCCGTTTGCACGCGAGGTGAAGTACATCGCGAACAAGCCGGCGAAGAACATCAATTCTTGGGCGAGGAACACGATCGTTCCGACGCTGACCATGTTCGGTCGGTTCAGCACCGGCAAACGGTCGGGCGAAGTCGCCATACCTGGGTTCGTTGTTGCAGTCGTCACGCGTATTAGTATCCCGCTTTTGAACCCTAAAGTCACCTTGTTTACCCCCGAGTTTTTCATGTGAGCAGTTCACGGACCTGCCCGTATTTATGCTCACATTCCGCGTGTCGCAGTCACGCATCCGTCCGGGAACTCTTTCGCGGTGCTTTACGACGGTCATCCGTGCAGGTCATAGCTTGAGCCGCGATTCCCCTAACGCGGCAACACTCTCACCCCACCGCGGGAACGCCGCTAAGCGAACGTGCGCCACGAACGTCTTAGTTCCCGCGTGTGACTGGATTCACACATTCGGCCTGCAGAAACGTGCACCCCCATCAACTTTCGGATGACCCCTCACCCCATCGACCGAAAGGTTGGTCTGCCCCAATAGAAAAATGGAAACCCCCACGCCACGGGGCGTGGGGGCGGAAGTTACGTTCGCCTTTGCGGCGAAGTCTTAGTGCTTCTCCCGGGGGATACCGTACTGCAGGTTCAGCATCGTCACGCCCCAGATGAGCACGACGACACCAAGGGCCAGAAGCCACAGCTGCCAGAAGCAGATCCCGAAAGCCATGAGGGTAATGCCACCAGTCATCACCATCGGCCAGACGGAGTTCGGGGAGAAGAAGCCCAAAACACCAGCGCCGTCCTCAACCTCTGCTTCCTCCCAGTCCTCCGGGAGGATATCGATGCGACGTTCGGTGAAGTGAAGGTAACCGCCGAGCATGAAGGAGAAAGCAGCTGCGAGAACCAGGGCCACACCGCCGGCCCATTCATAGCCGCCCATGTACGCGTCGTCGCCGACGAAGTTAGTGCCCAGGGCGTAGAGCACCGCAATGACCGCGATGAAGACGCCGATTCCGTAGAAGACCTTTGATCCTGCACCCATGATGTGTACCTAGCCTCTCTTAGATGCCGACGTTGTCGACGGCGTTGTTTCCGTCGCGCGTGCCGGTGCGGTCGGAGTTGAACGGGCGGGTGGACGTAGCGAACGGCTCCTCGCCGATGGCCTCGAGAGCCTCGGAGTTGGATGCTTCGGGGTTGTTGTGGCGGAAGTCCATGTACTCGCGGAACTGATCCGGCGTGACCGCACGGATTTCGAAGTTCATCATTGCGTGGTAGGTACCGCACATCTCAGCACAGCGGCCGACGAAGGAACCGGTCTCGGTGATCTCCTCGATCTGGAAGCTGCGCTCCTGCTGGTTCATCTCCGGGTGAGAGTAAGCATCGCGCTTGAACAGGAACTCCGGAACCCAGAAGGCGTGGCTCACATCGCTGGATGCGAGACGGAACTCGATCGCTGTGTCGGTCGGCAGAACCAGAACCGGAACTTCCTCGGTGGAACCGACAGTCTCAATCAGGTTGTAGTTGAGGTAGGACTGGTCGTTCGAAGACTGGCCGTGGATCGGGTTGCCGTTGACCATGTTCTCGTCGTCGATCTTGGTCTCGTCGGCCAGCTTCTGGCGCTCCAGATCGCTACCGTCATAGTCCCCGCCGACCGGCGACAGGTCTCCCTTGACCTCCGCGTAGCCGAACTTCCAGTTCCACTGGAACGCCGTGACATCGACAGTGACATCAGGCTCTTTATCCAGGGCCACAACCTTGGTCTGCGCCTGGACCGTGAAGAAGAACAGGACCATGACAATCAGGATCGGCACAATGGTCAGCGCCAGCTCAAGCGGAATGTTGTACTGCAGCTGCTTCGGGAACTCGCCGTGGCCCTGCTTCTGACGGCGCTTGCCGTTCCACGCGAAGACCGCGTAGATGAAGATGGCCCACATGATGATGCCGATGATCCAGGCTACAAGCCAGACCCAGACCCAGAAGTTGTACATGCTGGCACCTTCAGGGGTGACCGGGTCTGGCCAGCCCATGTCCAGCAGGTTGCCGAGTGCGCTCGGCGGTGCGACCTCACAGCCCGCCAGGCCCAGGCCACTCAGGGCGATAACCCCTGCGAGGCCGAGCTTCTTGGCGAGGCCACGGTTCTTTGCCGTATCCACGTGTGTAAAGCCTTCCTATCCACACAGAATATTCCTACCCAGTCAGAATAGAGGATCAGCGCCACATGTTTAACCTGCATGGCTCCCGCGTTTTCGGCGACGCAGAGCCACGGCCTACGCAGAGCACCCAAAGAGGCGCTGTCCTAGCCGGTCACCTGCAGTCACTGTGCGCAGATCCACCACAGATTTCCCACAGGCGTAATTGCGGTCACACTTATCTTGTAGAATATCAATCGGAAGTTGCACCCCTAACGGGGACGGGCTAAAGGTGGTGCGACACCAATAGACTCAGCGGCGCCCCGCAGATCTATTGTGGGTGGAGCTAGTTTTACTCAACTCTTTCTAAGGAGCCACCCACTTATGTGCGGTCTTCTCGCAATGCTCAGCAGCAATTCGGACGCTGCCCGCTTCGTCGCGGCCACCGAGCGTGCCCTGCCGTGTTTCCACCACCGCGGCCCAGATGCCGCCGGGACGTGGAACGACGATGACGCAGTTTTCGGCTTCAACCGCCTGTCCATCATTGACCTCGAGCACTCCCACCAGCCGTTGCGCTGGGGGCCGGAAGACAACCCGCAGCGCTACGCACTGACGTTCAACGGTGAGATCTACAACTACATAGAACTGCGCGATGAGCTGTCCGCCCTCGGCTACACCTTCAACACGCACGGTGATTCCGAAACCATCGTGGTGGGCTACCACCACTGGGGCAAGGACGTGGTGAACCACCTCCGAGGCATGTTCGCCTTCACCATCTGGGACACCCAGGACCGGGTCATGTTCGCTGCCCGCGACCAGTTCGGAATCAAGCCCCTCTACTACGCCACGACCGACGCAGGCACCGTCTTCTCCTCGGAGAAGAAGTCCATCCTGGAGATGGCGCCGGAGCTCGGGCTGGATCTGAGCCTGGATAAGCGCGCCATCGAGCATTATGTGGACCTGCAGTACGTCCCGGAGCCGGAATCTCTCCACGCGGCCATCCGCCGGCTCGAATCTGGATGCACCGCCACGCTGACCCCCGGCGGTGAGGTCGTCGCGGAGCGCTACTTCCGGCCCCAGTTCAATGTCACGCCGGTGATCAAAGGCGAAGAACAAAAGCTTTTCGACGCTATTGCCGCCGCCCTGGAAGATTCCGTCGCAAAGCACATGCGCGCAGACGTGACCGTCGGCTCCTTCCTCTCCGGCGGTATTGACTCGACCGCTATTGCGACATTGGCTAAGCGGCACAACCCGAACTTGCTGACGTTCACCACCGGTTTTGAACGCCAGGGTTACTCCGAGGTCGATGTCGCGGCTGAGTCCGCGGAAGCGATCGGCGTTGAACACATAGTCAAGATCGTCTCTCCGGAGGAATACGCCGAGTCCATCCCGAAGATCATGTGGTACCTCGACGACCCGGTGGCTGACCCGTCGCTCGTCCCGCTCTTCTTCGTGGCGCAAGAGGCTCGGAAGCACGTCAAGGTGGTCCTGTCCGGTGAGGGCGCGGACGAGCTCTTCGGCGGCTACACCATCTATAAGGAGCCCCTGTCTCTCGCGCCGTTCGAGAAGATGCCGGACCCCCTGCTCAAGGGCCTCAATCGGTTAAGCCACATTCTGCCTGAGGGAATGAAGGGTAAGTCACTGCTTGAGCGCGGAACGATGCCGATGGAGGATCGCTACTACGGTAACGCGCGCTCCTTCAACTACGACCAGCTGCGCCGAGTGCTTCCGTGGGCCAAGCGCGAGTGGGACCACCGCGAGGTCACCGCACCGATTTACGCCGAGTCCGTCGACATGGACCCCGTCGCGCGCATGCAGCACTTGGACCTGTTCACGTGGATGCGCGGCGACATCCTGGTCAAGGCTGACAAGATCAACATGGCGCACTCCCTCGAGCTGCGCGTGCCGTTCCTGGATAAGGAGGTCTTCGCTGTCGCGGAGACCATCCCTCACGATCTGAAGATCGCGGACGGAACAACCAAATACGCCCTGCGCAAGGCCATGGAGCAGATCGTCCCGCCGCACGTCCTGCACCGCAAGAAGCTCGGCTTCCCCGTGCCTATGCGCCACTGGCTCGCCGGCGACGAGCTCTACGGTTGGGCCCAGCAGACCATCCGCGACTCCCAGACCGACGACATCTTCAACAAACACGAAGTCGAAGAGATGCTCAAGGAGCACCGCGACGGTGTCTCCGACCACTCGCGTCGTCTGTGGACCGTGCTGGCGTTCATGGTCTGGCACGGCATCTTCGTCGAGCACCGCATCGATCCCGGCGTTGAGCAGCGCGATTATCCGGTGAAGCTCTAAGGCTCACCACTCTCCCTGCCCCACTACCCCGCTCGTCGGCACCACACACGCCGGTGGACGGGGTAGTGCTGGCTCTACCCCGATTGGATAAGCAGGGTTACTGAATTTTCGTGCTTCTGTCGGTTCAATTCGCACTATGACCAACGCGCAGAGCAACCAGCAGTTACAGCGAAAGTCCGAGACCAAGACAAACCGAAGGAAAGTCTGGACCGTGATCGGGGCGCTAGCCCTCGCCGTGGTGATAGTCGCTGCAGTAGCCGTGTACTTTTACGGCCCGGCCGTCACCGCGATGACTACGGGGACGGCACGTTTTGTGGGCACGGACTCACCGAAACGCTACACCTCGACGGTACTTCAGCTGGCCGAGCAAGGTATCTACAGCGACTCGGAGGAATTCTCGGCCGCGAGCGAGCACGCCAAAGATGTGGCCAAGAAGGCGGATTCTGTCGACGAAGTGCGCGAAGATCTCAACAACGCGGTTCGCGCCGCCGGCGGTAAGCACTCGCGCCTGATCTCCCCCGATGAAAAGCAGCAGCGCGTTGATGACGAAAACGCCGAAGACGGCGCATCCGAACCCACCGTCAACGTGGAGAGTGCCGTCGCCATCGCCACGGTGCCCGGTATCCACCGCGACGACGACGTGCAGAGCTACGCTGACGAGCTGTCGAACGGCCTGACGCAGGCCCGCGATAACGGCGCATGCGGCGCAATCGTGGATCTACAGACCAACGACGGCGGCGACATGGGCCCTATGCTAGCGGGTCTCTCTCCCATAATCCCCGACGGCACTGCGATCGAGTTCGTCGCTTCCGGCAATGCGATGCCGGTGAAGGTCGAGGGGAATTCAGTCAGCGGCGGCGGCACTCCCCTCTCAACCACCGGTGGCAAATGGGATGCGCCGACGGCTGTGCTCGTCAGTGACGCGACCGCGTCTTCCGGTGAGGCGACCATGCTGTCCTTCCGCGGTCTGGACAATTCCCGCAGCTTCGGCACGCCGACCGCTGGGTTCGCCTCGGCGAATAATGTCTATGAATTCCCCGACGGCAGCGAGCTGATGCTCACCACAGCCAGGAACCGCGACCGTACCGGCCAAACCTACGCGGAGGATCCAATCGAACCCGACACAAAGACTGATTCGAGCGACGCTGCTTTGGCAGCGGCCAAGACATGGCTTCGCGAGGAGCACGGCTGCGAATAGGAGCACGGCTGCGAATAGATGCTGGGGCACCGGCTGGCACCGGTACTCAACCTAAAGAATTAAGCGCCCCGAGGGGCGCTTAATTCAATCCTCGCTCTCAGCGGAGCGTTCGTCTTAGTTGAAAGAGTCGCCGCAGGCGCAGGAGCCACCGGCGTTCGGGTTGTCAATGGTGAAACCCTGCTGCTCAATCGTGTCTGCGAAGTCAATCTCCGCGCCCATGAGGTACGGAACAGACATCTTGTCCACGACGAGGCGCACACCGCCGACGACATCGGCCTTGTCGCCGTCGAGGTCGCGGTCGTCAAAGTAGAGCTGGTAGCGCAGACCAGCGCAGCCACCCGGCTGCACAGCGATGCGCAGAGACAGGTCGTTGCGGCCTTCCTGATCCAGCAGCGCCTTTGCCTTAGCTGCAGCTGCGTCGGTCAGCTTGACGCCGGTAGTGGAAGTCGGTGCAGTCATAAAACATCTCCTTGGCCAATTGAGGCCGTGTTGCAGTTTCGGGGTCCGAGCCTACTCCCCGAGCCGGAACGGATGCTAGTGCACCCTAACTTGGAGCGAAGGAGCGGACTTCTACCGTGTCCAACACCCACGATGCGAACTGCATTCCAGGAGCAGAAACCGGCGCACTGCCACGGCCGTCAAGCTGCACGAACCCGTCGACCCTGTGTGGCTGTAACAGAAACCGGCCTTGTAGCCTAGAGAGCGTGAAACTTCCCTGGCAGAAAACTGACGCGACCGACGCCGCGGCCGGCGGCTCCACCAAAGTCGATCTTGCTGAACACAAGTCCGAGGTGACCAGCACGACCAGCACGGACGGCGCTAAAAATGCCCCAGAGAAGAAACTGCCCAAGGGCTACACTCCGCCGAAGGGGCGCCCCACGCCGAAGCGCCACGACCAGGAGGTCAAGCGCGGTGTGATCCGCGACCCGAACGCGATGTCCACTCCGCAGGCTGCGCAGAAGCGCAAAGAGCTGAAGAAGTCCATGTCCAAGGAAGAGTGGAAGGACTACAAGAAGCAGGAGCGCGCGCAGCGCCGCGCACAGAACAAGGAATTGCAAGCCAAGATGGACGCCGGTGAAGAGGCGTACCTCATGGACCGCGACAAGGGAAAGGTGCGCAAGTACGTCCGCGATTGGGTGGATTCGCGCCGTTTCATCTCCAACTACATCATGCCGGCGGCGTTCGTGATGTTGCTGATTATGCTCATCGGCCAGTTCGTGCCGCAGATGGCTGCGGTGCTGTCGACGTTGTCGATGATTTTCATCGCGACGGTGTTGGCGGAGGCGTTCATCATCGGCCGCAAGGCCAACAAGGCCGTCAAGGAAAAGTTCCCTGAGGAGAACGACACCGGCTTTGGCCTGGGCATGTACGCCTTCTCCCGCGCGTCACAGCCACGCAACTGGCGCACGCCCAAGCCGCAGGTCGCTCTCGGTTCCAAGGTGTAGAAGGGGCCCGCGCCGTGTCTACTCCTCTTTCGCTCGCGTTCGATCCGGTCCCCGCCCCTGACGCGTCTGCGGAGGCTGCAGTCCAGTCAGCGTTGACACAGAATCCGCGCGGGCTGTCTTTTGGCCGCTTGGCAGGCATCGGTGCGTGGGTGGCTGGACGGCAAGGCGAGGCTCCACCGAGGCCCCTGGGCACGGTGCGAGTGGTCGTGTTCGCCGGTAGCCACGGCATTGCGCAGCGCGGCGTCTCTGCGTTCACTCCCGATGCGTCGGCGGTGCAAGCGCAGGAAATTCAATCCGGTGCGGCACCAGTGTGTGCGCTCGCTCGGAATGCTGGGGCATCCGTGCGCCTTATCGACGTCAACGTGGACGCCCCGTCCGGCCCCATCGATGTCGACGACGCCATGAGCCCGGACGAGTTCGAGCGCGCCGCACAATTGGGCAAGTCCGCTGCGGATCACGAGATCGATTCGGGCAGCGATCTGATCGTGCTCGGTGACCTCGGCGTGGGGAACACCACCGTCGCTGCTGCCGTCATGGGCACGTTCACCTTCACGGAACCGGCTGTCGCCGTTGGGCGCGGCAGCGGGATTAATGACGAAGTGTGGAAGACTAAAGTCGCCGCGGTGCGCGATGCCATGTTCCGCGTCCGCGACCAGCGCGAGGATGTCCTCGAAGTGCTGCGGAGAATCTCGGCCCCGGACTTCGTTGCGCTCACTGCGTTCATTGCGCAATGCGCGGTGCGGCGTACGCCAGTGCTTATCGACGGCGCATACACCGCCGTTGCGGCCTACACCGCCGAGCGCCTCGCTCCGGGGACGAAAGAATGGCTCCTCGCCGGCCAGTTGAGTCCGGAACCGTGCCACATGGTCTGCCTCCAAGCACTTGATCTCACGCCGGTGGCTGCCCTGGACATGTCCACGGGACAAGCAACTGGCGGAGCCGCCACCCTTCCCTTGGTCAAAGCTGCCGTGGACTTGGTGCGCGACGAGATGCGCGCCCAGGCCAGCCAGCAGGCTGACAACCAAGCCGCCAGCGGCGACCCGGTGCTTTAGTTCCCGCCCTGCACCAGGGTGTGCAGCCAGCCGTGGGTGTCCTCATGCTCACCGCGCTGGATCGCGGTGAGACGATCGCGCATCGCCATCGTGACATCACCGGCTTCATTGCCGTTGACGGCGAAGTCAACGTCATTGCCCACGACGTGGCCGACCGGGGTGATCACTGCTGCGGTGCCGCATGCCATGGTTTCGGTCATTTCCCCCGATTCGGCACCGTTGCGCCAGTCGTCGACTGTGATGCGCACTTCCTCCGTCGTAAAGCCAAGGTCGCGTGCGACCTGCAACAGTGAGTCGCGCGTAATACCCGGAAGCAGCGAGCCGGACAATTCCGGGGTGACCACCCTGGCGCTGTCACCGGAGCCATAAACGAACATGAGGTTCATGCCGCCCATCTCTTCGATGTAGGTCCGCTCGATAGCGTCAAGCCACACCACCTGGTCGCAGCCCTTCTCTTCGGCTTGCGCCTGGGCCAGCAGAGACGCGGCGTAGTTGCCCGCGAACTTGGCTGCGCCGGTACCGCCTGGCGCGGCGCGGACATAATCGTCGCTAATCCACACCTTGACCGGGTTCACGCCGCCGGAGAAGTAGGAGCCAGCCGGGGACGCGATGACGAAGAAGGTGTAGGAGTCAGCCGGGTGCACGCCTAACCCGACCTGCGTGGAGATCATGAATGGGCGGAGGTACAGCGCCGCCTCACCCCCGGCCTCCGGGACCCACTCGTGGTCAATATCAACCAGCTGGCGCAGCGACTCAATGAACAGCTCCTCCGGAATCTCCGGCATAGCCAGACGTTCCGCCGAGTTCTGCATACGGCGCGCGTTCTGTTCCGGCCGGAAAGTGACGATGGTGCCGTCGGCGTGACGGTAGGCCTTCAACCCCTCAAAGATGGCCTGACCGTAGTGGAACACCATCGATGCCGGATCGAAGGAGACATTCTCATACGGGCGCACCTGCGCGTTGTGCCACCCCTGATCCTTAGTCCAATCGATGGAAACCATGTGGTCGGTGAATTTCTTACCGAACATTGGGTTTTCCAGAATCTCCGCGCGCTCCTGCGCACTCTTCGGATTCTCGTTCTTTGTAACGGTGAATTCAGGGAGGTTGTGGTTCGTCATACCCGGAATCATACTCCCGCCCCCGACCGCCCCCGACCGCGCTGCCATAGTCCAGACCGGGGGTTATCCGTAGTCAGCGAGGCCAGTAGGATCGCTGGCATGTCCACTCACGCGAAACTTCCCCACTTCACCGATCTGCTACCGGCGCACGGCACCATGCCGCAGCTGGAGTTCGCCGCCGACATTGCTAGAGCCGAGTCAGCGAACACGAGGATCATCCCCGTCCTGCAGGAGGATGGGGAGCTGGCGATGCCTACGTCACCTCTGACCAGTGCTGAGGTTTACCGTCAGCTCGAGTCCCTCGGGGCGACGGGCAAGTTGGGGGAAATCACGAAGCTCGTCAGCGACGGTGTGCTCTTCGTTGCCGTCGGTGTTGGTGAGGACGGTTTGGACGAGACCGCTCTGCGCCGCGCGATGGGTGCGGCTGCGCGGGGGCTGAAGGACTCCACGAACGCAGTCGTTCTGGGCAGCTACGGCATCCGCGCGACTGTGGAGGGGCTGCTGCTCGGCGGCTACGCCTACAACGGCCTCAAGAGTGCGGAGAAGGCCACCCCGGACACCGCCGAAGGAGAGAAAACTGCCGAGGTCGAGGGGTACAGCGACACCCCGGCGCGGCGCCCCTTGGTCACTGTCATCGGCGATGAGGCCGACCGCGACCAGTTCGATGCCGCCGTCACCGTTGCCAACGCGGTCGTCCTCGCCCGTGACCTGGTGAACACGCCGTCGAACCTGCTCTACCCTGCCAACTACGCCGACATCGCTACTGCGGTCGCCGGTCGGTGCGGTCTCACCGTGGAGGTACTCGACCACGATCAGCTCCGCGAGCAGGGTTTCGGCGGCATCACCGCCGTTGGTCAGGGTTCTGAGCGTCCGCCGCGTCTCGTCCACCTCTCCTGGGCGCCAGAGAACGCGGGCACGTCCGTGGCGCTCGTCGGTAAAGGCATCACCTTCGACACCGGCGGCATCTCCATCAAACCTGCCGCCGGGATGGAGCAGATGGTGATGGACATGGGAGGTTCCGCAGCTGTGCTCGCGGCTACCTCCGCGATCGCGGCGCTCGAGCTACCTGTGCGTGTCGACGCATGGCTTCCCCTGGCCGAGAACATGCCATCCGGTACGGCGCAACGCCCTGGCGACGTGATCACCCACTACGGCGGCATGACATCCGAGGTGATCAACACTGATGCCGAGGGCCGCCTCGTGCTTGCCGACGCAATTGCCCGCGCCAGCGAGGACCACCCCGACTACCTCATCGAAACATCCACCTTGACCGGCGCGCAGATGGTGGCGCTGGGCAAGCGCACCTTCGGCGTCATGGGTTCAGACGAACTGCGCGACCAGATCGCCGAAACGGCACGCGAGATCGATGAACCCGGCTGGGCCATGCCGATGCTGGAAGAACACGACGAGGAAATCGCCTCCAAGGTGGCCGACATCAAAAACGCCAACTCGGACCGCTTCGGCGGCATGGAATTCGCCGCCACCTACCTATCCAAGTTCGTGGGCGAGACCGCCGACGGCGAGGAGATCCCGTGGGCGCATATCGACGTCGCCTCCCCCGCTTGGAACACCGGCGGCCCCTACGGATTCATTCCCGCCCGGGCGACCGGTGTGCCGGTGCGCACCATCGTGGAGACGATTCGTTCGATCTGCTCCTAACGTTTAAGGGCTCCGTCGCCTAGACGTTAGGGTCTTCGCCGCGCTCGAACTTGGCGCGGCGTTCTTTTTGTTCGGCGCGCTTACGCAGGATCCGCTCCTGCTCCATCCGTTTCCGCATGCGGTCCGGGTATCCGGTCTCTTCAACGTCGTAAAGCGAAATGCCCAGCATCTTGCTCACCGCGTCAATGCCCGTGGGTCCCCCAATGTTGCGGCGCGTGTACTCGCCATTGTCCGCAACGAGCACGACTGACATTTCGTTGACCATCGTTTCCGGCTCGACGAAGCCCTCGACGAACCCATGCCGCTCCGCCCACTGCTTGAGATACTGGGCATCTTCCGGCCGCACAGTCTCCCCCGGGCCGCGCGGCGGCTTGAACGGGGAATTCTTCTTGCGTGAGCCGAACAGATTGAACACGGTCAATATTGTAGGCCTCCCCTGTCGCACCCCCCGTATTTGGCGGACATCACACTTGCGGACGCGATGCCTGGGAAGCGAGTACTCTGGGAAGAGATTCAACGTCTGCAAACTTTTATAGGAGACACACACAACCATGGCTCACTCTGTAGAGATGCCCGAGCTGGGCGAATCGGTCACCGAAGGCACCATCACGACGTGGCTCAAGGAGGTCGGCGACACCGTCGAGGTCGACGAGCCATTGCTCGAGGTCTCCACCGACAAGGTCGACACCGAGATCCCGTCCCCGGTCGCTGGCGTGCTGCTGGAGATCAAGGCTGAGGAGGACGACACTGTCGAGGTCGGCGAAGTCATCGCTGTCGTCGGCGACGAGGGCGAAGAGCCGTCCGGTGACTCCGGCTCCGGCTCTGATGCGGCTGACTCGGACGACTCTGCAGAGGCAGAGAAGGAAGAGACCGACGAGAAGCCGGCGCAGGAGGAGTCCGCGCCGAAGAAGTCCGGCGGTTCCGGAAGCGCCACCGATGTTGAAATGCCGGAGCTGGGTGAGTCTGTCACCGAGGGCACCATCACCACGTGGCTGAAGTCCGTCGGCGACGAGGTTGAGGTCGATGAGCCGCTGCTCGAGGTTTCCACCGACAAGGTCGACACCGAGATCCCGTCCCCGGTGGCCGGCACCCTGGTCGAGATCCTCGCGGAAGAGGATGACACCGTTGAGGTCGGCGAAGTGATCGCCCGTGTTGGTGACGCTGACGCAGCTGGTGCTTCCGACGAGCCGGAGCAGACCAACCGCGGCGAGGACGATGTTGCTGACGCTGACGAAGAGGTCGACGACGACAACTCGGCACAAGGCGAAGGCGACAACCCGGCTGACGCACCGAAGAAGGACTCCGAGAACAAGTCCTCCACCAACAAGAAGGGCTCTGGTGAGTCCACCGACGTGGAGATGCCGGAACTGGGTGAGTCTGTCACCGAAGGCACCATCACCACGTGGCTGAAGTCCGTCGGCGACATGGTCGAGGTCGACGAGCCGCTGCTCGAGGTCTCCACCGACAAGGTCGACACCGAGATCCCGTCCCCGGTGGAGGGCACTCTGCTGGAAATCCTCGCAGAAGAGGACGACACCGTCGAGGTCGGCGAGGTCATTGCCCGCGTCGGTGACGCTGAGGCGGCTGCTGACGATTCCGCTTCCGACGACTCTGGCACCTCTGCTTCCGAGCCCCCTGCAAAGGAGGAGAAGCCCGCTGAGCCTGAGGTCAAGGAAGAGAAGCACGCAGCCAAGGACGAGAAGCCGAAGTCCGAGGCACCGAAGAAGGACGAGAAGCCTGCAGGTGACTCCGCTGAGTCCACCAACACCTCGGCGAAGGTCGACAACGGCGGCAAGGTGCCGTACGTGACCCCGCTGGTGCGCAAGCTGGCTGACAAGCACGGTGTGGACCTCAACTCCATCGAGGGCACTGGTGTCGGCGGCCGCATCCGCAAGCAGGATGTCCTGGCTGCTGCGCAGGGTGGCTCCGCCGACTCCGCTGAGTCGACCCAGGCTGCTGCCGCTGAGCAGAAGGACGCTGGCCCGCGCTCCCGCTGGTCCACGAAGTCTGTGGACCCGGCGAAGTCCGAGCTGATCGGCACGACCCAGAAGGTCAACCGCATCCGCGAAATCACGGCCGCCAAGATGGTCGAGTCCCTGCAGATCACTGCACAGCTCACCCACGTCCAGGAGGCCGACGTCACGCGCGTTGCAGAGCTGCGTAAGGCTGCGAAGCCGGCGTTCGTCGATAAGCACGGCGTGAACATCACGTACCTGCACTTCTTCATCAAGGCCGCCGCAGAGGCTCTGGTTTCCCACCCGAACGTCAACGCGTCCTACAACGCTGAGACCAAGGAGATCACCTACCACGACACCGTCAACATTGGCGTCGCGGTGGACACCCCGCAGGGTCTGCTCGTGCCGGTGCTGAAGAACGTTCAGGACATGACCCTGGCTGACATTGCCAAGGGCGTGGCTGATGTCGCCGAGCGCGCACGCAACAAGAAGCTGCGCCCGGATGACCTGTCGGGGGCCACCTTCACGGTGTCCAACATCGGCTCCGAGGGTGCACTGCTGGATACCCCGATCCTCACCCCGCCGCAGGCCGGCATCCTGGGCACCGCGGCGATCCAGAAGCGCCCGGTCATTGTCACCGAGGACGGCATCGACTCCATCGCGATCCGCCAGATGTGCTTCCTGCCGTTCACCTACGACCACCAGCTGGTCGACGGCGCTGACGCTGGCCGCTTCGTCTCCACCATCGTGGACCGCATCGAGGCCGGCGACTTCCAGGACGACTTGGACATCTAATCCCCCTGTCTCCGCGCACTGAGCCCGGTTCCAGCTTCAGCTGGGGCCGGGTTTCGGCTTTCCTAGATCCCATTGTCACCGCGGATGTGCAACCCCTGTGCGGGTTGCGAACCGGGCACGCCACCTCGCCGATCCCTCTAGACTGGAGGTATGGCAAAGGCACAGGACAACGCGAAAAAGAAGAAGACCGAGACCTTCAAATCCTTCCGAAACGATGCGGCAGATTTCATCGAGGAGGCGATCGGTGGCCTGGTTGCTGCACACCCGGACGCCGAGTGGCACAGCGAAGGGTTCATCGGCCGCAAACGCACGCAGGAAGAGAGCAATCAGCGCGGCAAGGTCGGCGTGATCTCCGGTGGCGGTTCCGGCCACGAGCCGATGCACGCCGGTTTCATTGGGGAGGGCATGCTGGACGCGGCCTGCCCAGGTCTGGTGTTCACCTCCCCGAACGCCGTCCAGGTCATCGCCGCCACCGAGTGGGCTGACCGCGGCAAGGGCGTGGTCCATGTGGTGAAGAACTACACGGGCGACGTCATGAACTTCACCGTGGCGGCGAACACCGTCGAGGGGGAAGTCGGCCAGATCATCGTGGCGGACGATGTCGCCACTGAAATCGACAACGATGACTCCCCCGGCCGGCGCGGTACCGGCGCGACCATCATCGTGGAGAAGATCGCCGGAGCTTCTGCTGCCCGCGGTGATGAGTTGAAAGATGTGGTCAAGTGGGGGCAGAAGGCCGCCGACCAGTCCCGCAGCATGGCCGTGGCGTTTCAGGCAGGCCACTTGCCCACCAGCGACCGCCAAACCTTCGACCTTGAGGAGAAGGAGATCGAGATCGGTGTGGGCATCCACGGCGAGCCTGGTGTTGAGCGCCGCAAGCAAAAACCGGGTGTGAAGAAGCCGACGGCAGCCAACCTCGTTGAGGAACTGCTCGACGGGATCATCACTTCCCTCAACAAGGCCGACGTCACGGTCAAGGAGAACACCGATGTTGTTCTTCTGGTCAACGGGCTGGGCGGCACGAGCGAGCTGGAGCTCGACCTCGTTTTCGGCGAGGCGTGCAAGCAGCTCGAGGAAAAGGGCATCAAGGTCAAGCGCGGCTACCGCGGCTCATTGGTGACTTCTCTGAACATGGCCGGTGTCTCGCTGACGTTGACGAAGGTCAACCGAGAAATGCTGGAGCTGCTCGATGCCGAGACATCTGCCCCTGCCTGGCCCGCCGCTGCCGTCAACCCGAAGTTCGCCCTTGCTGCGATGGAGGATGATTTTGAACAGCCGGTCAACGGCAAGAAGAACAAGTGGCTCAGCGCGTTTGTCGACCGCCTCTCTGGCGCTTTCGACGACCTCACCGAGCTCGACCGCATTGCCGGCGACGGCGACTTCGGCCAGAACATGGAAGCCGCTTTTGGCGACATCACGACCCCGCTGAAGTGCTCCGACGAGCAAGCGCTCGAGTTCTTCGCCCACCGCATGCTCGTGCGTGCCGGCGGCACCTCAGGCGCGGTCCTGGGCACGTTCTTCCGCGAAATGAGCGACGCCTTCGCTGAAACCGGCGTGGACTCGCGCGACGCAGGCGCGGAAGCCTTTGCGAAGACGCTGGCGACGGGCCTGAACAACGGTGTCGAGGCGATCACCGAGCTTGGCGGCGCCAAGCAGGGAGACAACACGCTTATCGACGCTTTGGCTCCCGCCGCCAAGGCCGCCTCCGACATCACCAGCGCCGAATCAATCGATGAGGTTCTGGAGCGCGTTTTCGAGCCGGCAGTCAAGGGCGCGAAGTCGACCCGCGGCATGGCAGCGAAGAAGGGACGCGCCTCTTACCTGGGCGAATCCGCTTCCGATGTGCCCGACCCCGGCGCGATTGCCGTTACGTGGCTGTTCGGCGAAGCAGCTGTGGACGAGTTTTAAAACCCCTCACTTAAACTTGTGGGAGACCAACTGAATCACCCCGGAAACTAAAGGAGAACCGTGGACTACATCACCCGCCACATCGGCCCGACTGATGAAGAACGCGCGCAGATGCTCGACCGCGTTGGCTACGGCTCAATCGCCGAGCTTGTCGACGCTGCAACACCCCCCGGAATCCTGCTCAAGCAGCCACTGAACTTGCCTGAGCCGCTGAGCGAGAAGGAGGCGCAGAACCGCCTTCGCGAACTAGCTGGCAAGAACACGGTGTTGCGCGCCTTCCACGGCCAGGGGTATTCCTCCACGGTCACCCCGCCGGTGATTCGCCGCGGTGTGGTGGAAGATGCAGGTTGGTACACCGCCTACACCCCCTACCAGCCGGAGATCTCCCAGGGCCGTCTAGAGGCGCTGCTGAACTTCCAGACAATGGTGCAGGACCTTACGGGCCTGCCGATCGCTAACGCATCTCTCCTGTGCGAAGCTTCTGCCGTTGCTGAAGCCATCGGCCTGATGTCGCGCGCTATGAAGAAGGGCCGCCGCGTCATCCTGGACGCCCGTCTCCACCCGCAGGTGATCGCCGTCGGTGCTGAGCGCGCCCGCGCCCTCGACCTCGAGGTTGAGGTCACCGCTTTGGATTCCAACTTGGTCGGAGAAGACTTCGTCGGAGTTGTCGTCGCCTACCCGGGCACAGAGGGCGACATCACCGACCCTCGGCCGGTTATCGAGGCGATCCACTCCCGCGGCGGCCTGGCCACCGTGGTTGCCGATCCGCTGGCGCTGCTGCTGGTCGAGTCCCCGGGCGAGATGGGCGCAGACATCGCGGTGGGTACCACCCAGCGCTTCGGTGTTCCGCTGTTCTACGGCGGCCCGCACGCCGCCTACATGGCTGTCACCGACAAGCTCAAGCGCCAGATGCCGGGCCGCCTGGTCGGCGTCTCGGTCGACGCTGAGGGCTTCCCCGCCTACCGCCTGTCGCTGCAGACCCGTGAGCAGCACATCCGCCGCGAGAAGGCGACCTCTAACATCTGCACCGCCCAGGCGCTGCTGGCGGTCACCGCGTCCATGTACGCCGTGTACCACGGGCCGGAGGGCCTGCGCGAGATTGCGCAGCAGGTGCATGAGTGGGCGGGGCGGTTTGCTGCGTCGATAAGCAATGCGGGCCTGGAGCTCGCGCACGAGAACTTCTTCGACACTGTCGCGGTGAAGGTGCCCGGCCGTGCGCAAGGCATTGTCGATGCGCTGGCTGAGAACGGTTATCTTGTTCGCGCGATCGACGCCGACACGGTGGGCGTGAGCTTTGGTGAGGACACCGACGAGGCCGACCTGGTCGGTCTGCTCGGAGGCTTCGGCATTATTGACCAGCCGGCAGCAGGTGCCGAGAACCACCTGCCGGAAGCACTGCTGCGCACCAGTGACGTGCTCACGCACGAGGTGTTCAACACGCACCACTCCGAGACGATGATGATGCGCTACATCCGCAAACTCGGGGACAAGGATCTGGCGCTCGACCGCACGATGATCCCGCTGGGTTCGTGCACGATGAAGCTCAACCCGACTGCCGGGCTTGAGGCGATTACGTGGCCGGGCTTTGCCAACGTGCACCCGTTCACGCCGGACAAGTACACCGAAGGCTGGCGCGAGCTGATCGACGAGCTCAACGGCTGGCTCGTGGAAATCACCGGTTACGATGCCGTGTCCGTCCAGCCGAATTCCGGCGCGACCGGTGAGCTGGCCGGGCTGCTGGCGATGCGCCGCTACCACGTGGCCAACGGCGACACCGAGCGCGACATCTGCCTCATCCCGGCATCCGCACATGGCACGAACGCTGCGTCGGCAACGCTGGCGAATCTGCGCGTGGTCGTCGTGGCTACCGCCGATGACGGTTCCATCGACATTGAAGACTTGGATAAGAAGCTCGAGCAGTACGGGGAGCACGTCGCGGCGATCATGATCACCTACCCGTCCACGCACGGTGTGTACGAGGACACTGTGTCCGAGGTCGCAGAGAAGGTCCACGCTGTCGGCGGTCAGGTCTACATCGATGGCGCGAACATGAACGCCCTGACCGGCTTGGCCCGCCCCGGCGACTTTGGCGGCGACTGCTCGCACCTGAACCTGCACAAGACCTTCACCATCCCGCACGGTGGCGGCGGACCGGGTGTCGGCCCGATCGGTGTGGGTAAGCACCTGGCTCCGTTCCTGCCGTCTGATCCGCAGGTCAGCGGTTCTGAGGCCGCGCAGGAGGCTCCTGAGGGCGCCGGCGTGCCCATTGCGTCGACCACGTACGGTTCTGCGGGCGTGCTCCCGATCTCGTGGGCGTACATCGCGATGTCTGGTGCAGAGGGCCTCGCGTCTGCGACCCGCAACGCGATCCTCAACGCTAACTACGTCGCGCACGAGCTCAACGACTCTTTCCCGGTGTTGTACACCGGCAACAACGGATTGGTCGGGCACGAGTGCATCGTGGATCTGCGCCCGCTGACCGACCAGTGCGGCGTGACCGCTGCCGACGTGGCCAAGCGCCTCGTCGACTACGGTTTCCACGCCCCCACTTTGGCGTTCCCAGTGGCAGGCACATTGATGATCGAGCCGACCGAATCCGAGGATCTCGCCGAGCTGGACCGGTTCATCACAGCGATGCGTTCCATCCGCGCGGAGATCCAGGACATCATCGACGGACACGTCGCCTACGAGGCCTCTGTCGTCCACAACGCACCGTTCACCGCCCGCAGCGTTGTCGTCGGTGATTGGGATTACCAGTTCAGCCGCCAAGAGGCCGTCTACCCGGTCGACTCGCTGTTGACCAACAAGTACTTCCCGCCGGTGCGCCGCATCGACGAGGCCTACGGCGACCGCAACCTCGTGTGCGCCTGCCCGCCGCCGGAGGCTTTCGATATTGCCGCAAGCGACGTCGATGAAGAGCGCGACCCGACTGTCACCGAAGAGAACAGGATCTAAGTCATGCCCCAAACACCACTGCACTCTGCCCACGAGGCGTTGAACGCCACCTTCACCGACTTCGGTGGCTGGACCATGCCTCTGAAATATGGCAGCGAGCTCGAGGAACACCGCGCCGTGCGCAACGACGTGGGCATCTTCGACCTGTCGCACATGGGTGAGATCGACGTGAAAGGCCCCGACGCCGGTGCGTACCTCGACTACGTTCTCATCAGCTCGCTTTCCGCCCTCAAGGTGGGCAAGGCGAAGTACTCGATGATCGTGAATGACGATGGCGGCATCATCGACGATCTGATCACGTACAAATTTGCCGACGATCACTTCATGGTCGTGCCCAACGCCGGCAACACCGGCGCAGTCTGGGCGGCGTTCGAGGCCCGCGTCGGCGACTTCGACGTGGAGATCCGCAACGATTCCGAAGCGGTCGCCCTGGTCGCAGTCCAGGGTCCGCGTGCGCTCGAGGTGCTCGAGCCGCTTATCGACGGCACCCCCGGCGACCTCGCCTACTACTCGGGCGAGTGGATGCGCCTGAAGTCCGAGGACTCGCCTGTTGAGGTCTTCGTCGCCCGCACCGGCTACACAGGCGAAGACGGCTTTGAGCTGTTCTGCATGCGCGAGGACGCACAAAAGGTGTGGGACGCGGTCGTCGACAAAGGCACCCCGTGCGGCCTCGCCGCCCGCGACTCCCTGCGCCTCGAGGCCTCCATGCCCCTCTACGGCCACGAACTGACCGCAGACATCACCCCGGTGGAAGCTGGGATGGGACGGGCGTTTGCGAAGAAAGAGGCGGACTTCGTGGGCAAGCAGGCGCTGACCGGCCGCGAGCCGACCGTCGTCATCGCGGGGTTGACCTCGGAGGAACGACGCGCAGCCCGCGAAGGCGCTACTGTTTTCCTCGCGGACGGCTCGGACACCCAGATTGGCACCGTTACTTCGGGCCAGCCCTCCCCCACGCTGGGTCACCCCGTTGCTTTGGCGCACATTGACCCAAATCACGCCGAGCCAGGCACTAAGGTTGAGGTGGACATCCGGGGTAAGCGCTACGCCTACACGGTCAGCGAAACCCCCTTCTACTCCCGAAAGGACAAGTAACCATGGCCGACATCACGCTGCCCCAGGAATTCTCTTACTCCGAGGACCACGAGTGGGTCAACGCTGCCGCTGACGCCATTCAGGGCCAGACTGTGCGCATCGGCATCACCTCCGTGGCTACCGAGCGCCTCGGGGAGATCGTTTTCGCAGAGCTGCCTGCTGTCGGCGACACCGTCACCGCCGGTGAGACCTGCGGTGAGGTTGAGTCCACCAAGTCGGTCTCGGATCTGTACTCCCCCGTCACCGGCACCGTCACGGCCGTGAACGAGTCCATCGAGGACAATTACGAGGCCATCAACAACGACCCGTTCGGCGAGGGGTGGCTCTTCGAGGTCGAGGTTTCCGCGGTCGGCCCGCTCATGACCGCCGACGAGTACGCTTCCGCCAACGGCGTTTAGTTCCACGGTGGCGGGAGCTTCATACATTTTTAGTATCGCCTTTCAACCGATCGCTGCGGCGTTTCCCCAGGTGAGATCACGCCGGAAAGGCTAAAAGGCCATACTAAAAAGGTAGCGCTACCATGAACCCATGACTGCTCCCCGCGATCCGTTCTTCCCCGCCGACAAATCGATCCGCGCTGATAATTCTCCTCTTGACGTGCGAAATCTCGGCCTTGTGGACTATGAAGAAACCTGGCACATGCAGGCGGACCTCGCTACCCAGCGCGCGAACGACGAGATCGGCGATACCCTGCTGGTTCTGCAGCACCCCAATACCTATACCGCCGGCAAGCGCACCCAGCCGGAAGACCTCCCCGACAACGGCCTGCCCGTGGTGAAGGTCGACCGTGGCGGGCGCATCACCTGGCACGGTGAGGGCCAGCTGGTGATCTATCCCATCATCAAGCTCGCCGATCCTGTGGACGTGGTCGACTTCGTGCGCCGCATCGAAGAAGCGATGATCTTCGCTGTGCGCGAGTTCGGCGTTGCCGATGCTGGTCGGATCGAGGGCCGCTCCGGTGTCTGGGTCCCGGCCGACCCGGCCACGTTCCGCCGCGACCGCAAAGTCGCTCAGCTGGGCATCCGCGTCACGCGCGGTGTGACTATGCACGGCTTGGCAGTGAACTGCAACAACACACTCGAGTACTTCGGACACATCATCGCCTGCGGCATCAACGACGCGGATGTGACCACCTTGTCGCTCGAGACCGGCCGCGACATCACCCCCGATGCCATCACGCCCACGCTTGTCGACGCTCTCTCCCGCGCCCTTTCCGGCGAACTCCACGTCTCCGACCGCACGATTGGTGCGGCACCGACCCCGTAGTAGGGCAATCGCATCGTAGATATTCGACACGCTAGTAAGGCAGCACTAACCTGGATGGTGTGACTGTGGCAGAAGAAGGACGCAAGCTAAGGCGCGTCGAAAAGCGAAACGCTCAAACCCCCATCGAGTCGAAGCCGCGGTGGATCCGCAATGCGGTGAAGACGGGTCCGGAGTACGAGGACATGCGCCGCAAGGTGTCCGGTGCGTCGCTGCACACCGTGTGCCAGGAGGCCGGTTGCCCCAACATTCACGAGTGCTGGGAATCGCGCGAGGCCACCTTCCTCATCGGCGGTGCGAACTGTTCCCGCCGTTGCGATTTCTGCATGATCAACTCCGCGAAACCGGAACCGCTTGACCCTGAAGAACCCCTGCGCGTCGCCGAGTCTGTGCGCGAGATGGAGCTGAACTACTCCACCATCACCGGCGTGACCCGTGATGACTTGGATGACGAGGGTGCTTGGCTCTACGCCGAGGTCGTGCGCAAGATTCACGAGCTCAACCCGCACACCGGCGTGGAGAACCTTACCCCTGACTTCTCTGGTAAGCCCGACCTGCTGCAGCAGGTGTTCGAGGCTGAACCGGAGGTCTTCGCGCACAACCTGGAGACGGTGCCGCGCATCTTCAAGCGCATCCGCCCGGCGTTCCGCTACGACCGGTCCTTGGAGGTCATCCAGGCGGCACGCGACTACGGGCTGATCACCAAGTCGAACCTCATCCTGGGCATGGGCGAGACCCGCGAAGAGGTGCTCGAGGCGCTGCAGGACATGCAGGAAGCCGGCACCGACATCATCACGATTACCCAATACCTCCGCCCCGGCCCGCAGTTCCACCCGATTGAGCGGTGGGTGAAGCCGGAGGAGTTCATTGAGTACCGCGACGCCGCATACGAGATGGGCTTCGCTGCGGTCATGTCTGGCCCGCTGGTTCGCTCCTCCTACCGTGCTGGCAAGCTCTACGTCGAGGCGATGAAGTTCCACGGCCGTGAACTGCCGGAGAACCTCAAGCACCTCGCACAGACCTCTCAGGGTGCGACCGACCAGGAAGCTTCTACCCTGCTGAACAAGTACGGCCCGTCCCAGGAGACGCCGGTGGTCTCTGCTGGCCGCCCGTCTGTCTCGCTGGGCTTGCCAGGCCTGTCTATGCCGTCGGCTTAGCGGCTACAGCAGGGGCCGGGATCTCATTCAGGTCGTCCCGCCCCCTTCCCTGCCGGATGGAATACTGCTCGGACACATAGGCGGAACTGCATGCTTTTGACCTGGGTTTATAGATGAGCAGTATTCCAGAAAACAGCGAGTAGTATTCTAGAGCTGAGAAGCACTCGAAAAGCTAAGGCCTCCCGGATGTGATCCGGGAGGCCTTGCTCGTCTAAGCGACTAGCTACGTAGAGTTAGTTCTCTTTCGCCGTGGTCGGGATGTTGGACCCAACCGTCCACGCCTCCGGGTTGTCGCGGGAGGCGTCGGTGCCGCCGTCCTTGAAGATCGGACGGTCGAGCACGACGGACGGGACTGCGAAAGCGTCCACGAGAACCTCAGACCAGGGGCCAAGCGAGTCGACCAGGTCGTTGATGGCGGCGCGGGCTGCCTTGACGCGGCCGGAGGAGATGACGTTTTGCTCCTGGTACCAGCCAGCGTTGCGGATGATGGTGTCGAAGACGAACAGGTGGCGGACCTGCTCGAATACGGCGCGCTCGGTGGAGCCGACCGGCAGGGAACGCTCTGCTTCGATCATGGCCTGGACCATCAGGTTCTCGATGTACGCCCATGCGGCGTTGAGCATGTGGTCCTGGGCCTTGTCGATGACCTTTGCGCCCTCGGCACGCGACAGCTTGCGTGCGCCCTGGATGCGGCGGATCAGGGAACGCATCACCAGCTGCTCGCGCAGCTGGATCACCTTGAGCTGGTAGTCAGCGTCGAAAAGCGACGCTTCTTCGCTCGCGAACGTGTCCACCACGGACTGGACGGTGGCACCCAGGCCAGCGCGGGAGCGGAAGATGTCCGTCACGTTGGTGGCGGCGTACTTCACAATGTCCATCGCAGACGGGTTAGCCATCTCGCTGGTGTACGCGGTGAGCAGGTTCTTGCCGGCCAGCTGCAGCAGAACGGTGTTGTCGCCCTCGAACGTGTTGTACACATCGGTGTCTGCGCGGAAGGTGGTCAGCAGGTTCTCGGACATGAAGCCGGCACCACCGCACGCCTCGCGGCACTCCTGGATGGTGTCGGTGGCGTGCTCGGTCGCGACGGCCTTGAACGCTGCAGCCAGGGTCTCCATCTCGCGGGATGCCAGGGCCTGCGCCTTGGTCGGGTCGGTCACGGACCACTCGCCGGATGCCTGACGTGCGGTCTGATCCGCGTAACGCTGGGTCAGCTGATTCTGCAGCAGCTGGATAGCGTAGGTGCGGGCCAGCGGGATGATCAGACGGCGGCGGTGCGCACGGTAGTCGATCAGCTTGTCTTCACGGCCGGCGTCACCGTAGTCGAACTGGCGGCGCTGGTGCGCGTACTTCGTGGCTATGGCCAGTGCGGACTTGGTCGCGCCTGCGCCGGCAGCACCGACGGCAATACGGCCGCGGATTAGGGTGCCCAGCATGGTGAAAAAGCGGCGGTTCTTCGACTCGATCGGGGAGGTGTAGTTACCGGCCTCGTCGACATCGCCGAACTGGTTCAGCAGCGCTTCGCGCGGGATGCGGACGTTGTCGAAGGTCAGGGTGCCGTTGTCAACACCGAGCAGGCCGCCCTTGTGGCCGTGGTCGCCGATCTTGACGCCCTCGACCGGGGAGCCGTCATCCTCGCGAATGCGCACAACGAAGCAGTGCACACCGTGGGACTCTTCCTCGCCCGGGGTGTAGAGCTGGGCGAAGACTGCGGACCAGCGGCCGTCGCGGGCGGTGTTGCCGATGTAAACCTTGGTCGCCGACGGGGACGGAGAGTGGATGATGAATTCCTGGGTCTCCGGGTCATAGGTCGCGGTGGTCTCCAGGTCCTGGACGTTGGAGCCGTGGCCACGCTCGGTCATGCCGTAGGAGCCGAGCATGGACAGGTCCATAGCACCTTGCGCGTACTCGCGGTGACGCTCGGTGCCCAGGACGTCGACTGCGCCGCCCCACAGGCCGAACTGCACACCGGACTTAATCGCCAGGGAGCCGTTGAACTGACCCAACAGGTCCAGGCCCAGGATGCCCACGTGGGCCTCGCCGGAGCCGCCGTTAGCTTCGGAGAAAGCGGTCTGCATCATGCCGGAGCCAGCCACCATCTTGACCTTTTCCAGCAGGGCTGCGCGGATGTCCTCAACCGAGCCTTCGATCATCGGGAGGGCTTCTTCCCGGTTGAGCTGCTCGCGGATGTCGTCCTTGCGCTCGCCCCATGCGCCGTCAAGCAGATCCTTCAGCTTCCCCGCGACAGCTGCATCGGGGGTCTCTGGCAGCGTCTGCGGTTGGCGGGATTCCGGCTTGGCCTTGCGGCCTTCCTTTTCCTCAACAGAGGTCATGGTTGTGTTCCTTTACGGAGAGTGGTGAATAGGTGAAGCTTTGGCGCTTTAGCGCTCAATGATCGCGACGACGCCCTGGCCGCCTGCTGCACAGACGGAAACCAGGGTGCGGCCGCCACCGTTTTGCTCCAGCACCTTGGCAGCCGCAGCGAGGATGCGTGCGCCGGTCGCGGCGAACGGGTGGCCGGCTGCCAGAGAGGAGCCCTTGACGTTGAGCTTGGAACGGTCGATGGAGCCCAGCGGAGCGTCCAGGCCGAGGCGCTCGCGACAGTAGGTCTCGTCTTCCCATGCCTTGAGGGTGGCCAGCACCTGGGATGCGAAAGCCTCGTGGATCTCGTAGTAGTCGAAGTCCTGCAGGGTCAGGCCGTTGCGCTCGAGCATGCGCGGGACAGCGTAGGTCGGAGCCATGAGCAGGCCGTCCTTGCCGGAGACGAAGTCAACGGCTGCCAGCTCGGAGTCGACGATGTACGCCTGGACCGGCAGGTTGTTCTCCTTTGCCCATTCCTCGGAGGAGAGGAGGACTGCCGCTGCACCGTCTGTCAGCGGGGTGGAGTTGCCCGCGGTCATCGTTGCGGTGCCGCCGTGCTGCTCCGCGTCCTTCTTGCCGAAGACCGGCTTGAGCTTCGAAAGCTTTTCGACGGAAGAGTCCGGGCGCAGGTTGGTGTCGCGCTGCACGCCGAGGAACGGGGTCATCAGGTCGTTGAAGAAGCCCTCGTCGTAAGCCTTGGCCAGGTTCTGGTGGGAGGTGGCTGCCAGCTCATCCTGGGCCTCGCGGGAGATTTCCATCTCGCGGGCGGTGATGGCGGCGTGCTCACCCATGGACAGGCCGGTGCGCGGCTCGCCGTTCTGCGGCTGCTCCGGAGCCAGCTGGCTCGGGCGGATGGAACCGACGAGCTTGAGCTGATCAGCGGTGGACTTGGCGTTGGACAGACGGATCAGCGTCTTACGCAGCGTGTCGTTCACAGCCAGCGGGGCGTCCGACGTGGTGTCGGCGCCGCAGGCGATACCGTTCTCGATGCGGCCCAGAGCAATTGCGTCAGCGACCTGGATCGCGGAGGTCAGCGAGGTGCCGCAGGCGTGCTGCAGGTCGAAGGCCGGAGTGGTGGATGCCAGCTCAGATCCGATCACCGATTCGCGCACGAGGTTGAAGTCGCGTGCGTGCTTGAGCACAGCACCACCGACGACGAGACCCATCTCCTGGTCCTGCAGACCGTAACGCGCCACTAGGCCGTTGAGGGCCGAGGTGAGCATGTCCTGATTGGATGCGTTGGCGTATTCCTTGTTGGACCGAGCGAACGGGATGCGGTTACCGCCGAGGATGGCTACCTTGCGAGGTTCATTCATGCTTATTCCTGCACTTCCGTGAAAAGCGTTGAGAAACCCAGGATCTTCCTGCGATTTTCTCCGGACTTTTGTTTGGCACTTTACAAAGTCATTCCTTTGTAAGGTTCGTCACCATAGTGATCTTATAATAGTATCCGACACAGAGCCACCGATTTCGCACGGTTGCCCTTGCCTCAGTACGTGCCTATATGAAGGAGAAAATAGTGGCATCCCAAGGCCTCCTCGAACAGTTCATCAACTCCCCTCTCGCTGCCAAGGCTGGTGTCCCCCAGGGTTACCCGCTGCGTCGTTACAAGCAGGGTGAGCCCCTGCTCCACGGTCCGGTCGTCGTTGGCGGTGAGGGCCGTCTGACTCCGGCTCTGGCCGAGCTTCTCGATGGCCCTTACAAGCTGTTGAAGGCCGAAGCAGACACCAAGCGTGCTGGCATCGTGTTCGATGCCACCGGCCTGACCAAGCCGGAGGAGCTCGAGGCCCTGCACAAGTTCTTCCACCCGCAGCTGAAGAAGGTGCTGGACAACGCCCGCATCATCGTCATCGGCACCACCCCGGAGCTGGTCGACGGCACAGATGAGCGCATTGCACAGCGCTCGCTGGAAGGTTTCACCCGCTCCCTGGCAAAGGAGATGCGCAAGGGCGGCACCGTCCAGCTGGTGTACGTGGACCCCTCCATCGACGGCGGCCAGATCTCCAAGGTGGAGTCCACCCTCCGCTTCCTGCTGTCCGGCAAGTCCGCGTTTGTCGACGGCCAGGTCATCCGCGTCACCCCGGCCGATGTTGATCAGCCGGAAGACTGGGAGAAGCCGCTGGCTGGCCGCCTCGCCGTGGTCACCGGAGCCGCCCGCGGCATCGGTGCCGTGATCGCCGAGACCCTGGCCCGTGACGGCGCCAAGGTGATCTGCGTGGACATTCCGCAGGCTGGTGAAGGCCTGGCCAAGACCGCCAACAAGGTCAAGGGCACCGCTTTGCCGCTCGACGTGACAGACCCGAAGGCTGCGGAAGAGATTGCTAAGCACGCTCAGGAGCGTTACGGCCGCAAGATCGACACCATCGTTCACAACGCTGGCGTTACCCGCGACAAGCTGCTGGTCAACATGGATGACAGCCGCTGGAACATGGTCCAGAACATCAACCTGGTCGCACCGGTGCGCATCACCGAAGCTCTGCTCGAGGCTGATGCATTCGCTGACAAGCCGGCCATCGTCGGTGTCTCCTCCACCTCTGGTATCGCCGGTAACCGCGGCCAGACTAACTACGGCACCACCAAGGCTGGCGTGGTCGGCTTCGTCGATGCGCTTGCCGACAAGATCGCTGAGAAGGGCGGCTCCATCAACGCTGTGGCTCCGGGCTTCATCGAGACTGAGATGACCGACGCGATCCCGTTCACGACTCGTGAGGTGGCTCGCCGACTGAACACCCTGAGCCAGGGCGGTAAGCCACTCGACGTTGCTGAGACTGTTGCGTACTTCTCCGCTCCGTCGTCGACCTCCGTCAACGGCAACACCGTCCGCGTCTGCGGCCAGAACCTGGTTGGAGCTTAAAAAACATGACCACTGCAGTAGGTAAGGGTCCGGAGAAGGACCCCAAGGACGACGCACAGCAGCAGGCTGAGGCAAAGGCTGCCGAGGTCAAGGCGGAGGCAAAGCAGGCCGCCGCCAAGGCAGAAGACAAGGCCGAGGACGTCGCGGATAAGGCGAAGGCAACTGCCGCCGAAGCTCAGGATCGCGCTGAAAACCTCGCCGACAAGGCTGCCGCGAAGGCCGAAGAGGTCAAGAACACCGTGGCCGACAAAGTCGAAGATGTCCAGGAAAAGGTCTCCGCCAAGGCAGAAGAAGTCAAGGCTGACGCAGAGGCCAAGGCGGAGGAGGTCAAGCCAGAGGCGGACGCTAACGCTGGCGCTGAGACCCGCAACGAGCGCATTGCGTCCGGCAAGACCCGCGACTTCCAAACGCTCAAGGCCGTGCCGGATCTCAAGGCCATTAACCGCAAGATCTTCATGGGCGCTCTGCCCGTCGTGGGCGAGACCCGCTCCGCGAAGGGTGATCCGACATCGGCGATCCAGGTCGACGGAGTGAAGATCGACAAGAACAACCTCGCCGCGTACACCTCCGCGACTGGGCTGCGCTTGGGCAATGAGATCCCGCCGACGTACTTCTTCGTGCTGGCGTTCCCGATGATCATGGACCTGATGTCCCGCCCGGACTTCCCGGTTCCGGCAATCGGTGCGGTGCACGTGTCCAATGTGATTGAGCAGTCCCGCACCCTCACGGTCGATGAGACCTACAACATCCGCTGCTACGGCCAGAACCTGCGCCCGCACCGCCGCGGCCTGATTGTGGACATGATCACCGAGGTCACCCCCGAGGGTGAGAACGATGTCGTATGGCGTCAGACCTCGAGCTTCCTGGCAATGGGCGCCAAGTTCGCCAAGGACGCGGAGCTAGCTGTGACCACCCGCGGTGAGGACACCGGCAAGGTTCTGCCGAAGCCGGAGCTGCCGGAGTTCAAGCCGAATGCTCGCTGGCGCTGGAACCGCGACAACGTCAACGCGTACGTGGATGCTTCCAACGACCACAACCCGATCCACACGTCCAACGTGGGTGCGAAGCTGTTCGGCTTCCCGGCGGTCATCGCGCACGGCATGTACTCTGCTGCCGCGGTCCTTGCTCCGCTCGAGGGCAAGCTGCCGGGCGCGCTGCGTTACTCCGTCGAGTTCGTCAAGCCTGTTGTCATCCCGGCGTCGGTGGCGCTGTGGACCATCGAGCAGGGTGACGGCTCTTACGAGCTGCAGCTGCGTGGCTCCTCCAAGCCGGAGAAGCTGCACCTGAACGCAGAGATCAAGGCGCTCTAGCCCAAGCCTGCTTATCGACGACAACCCGCGGCCCCACTCCCCTTTTGTGGCGGCCGCGGGTTTGTCGTTGTCCCGGATGGGGCTGGGTAGGAACGTGGCGGGTGGGGGACGTCGATAAGCATGCGGATTGATAGGCTTGTCCCCATGGCCAAAGACAAGCAAGCAGCCGCAGCGAAGACCGCGAAGAAAGAGCAACGCACCGCGAAGCGCTCCCAGCGCAAGCAGACGCGTTCGCAGGTGTGGCAGGCGTTCAACATGCAGCGCAAGCGGGATAAGAAGCTCATCCCGTACATGCTGCTGGCGATCCTCGGTGTCGGGCTGGCGTTCTTCCTGCTGGGCATGCTGACCGGCGGAAAGTGGTTCCTGCTGGTGCTCGGCCTCTTGTTCGGTTTCGTGCTGGCCATGTTCATCTTCACCCGGCGTCTTGAAGGCTCCATGTACGAGGAGATCGGCGATACGCCGGGCGCTGCCGGTTGGACGCTGGACAACATGAAGAACACGATGGGCATCGTGTGGCTGACCAAGAAGGCTGTCGCCGCGACGCCGCAGATGGATGCCGTGCACCGCGTGGTGGGCAACCCCGGCGTGGTCTTGGTTGGTGAAGGCGACGAGAAGCGGCTGAAGCCCCTCATGGACAAAGAACGCAAGCGCGTGGACCGTCTCATCGGCGGCGTGCCCATCCACGAAGTATTCGTCGGCAGCGGCGAGGGCCAGGTTGAACCGAAGAAGCTGCAGCGCCACCTGTTGAAGCTGCCGAAGAACTACCAAAAGGACGAGGTCTACTCTATGAACACCAAGCTGGAGGCGATGGATAACGTCCGTGGCGGGCAGCAGCAGGGCCTGCCGAAGGGTCCAATGCCGCACCAGGCGCAGAACATGTCGGGCATGAACCGCAAAATGCGCCGTATGCAGCAGCGTCAAGGCAAGTAAGCACCCTGTGCGCTCGCACTGCGGGCGCTCCTAGTTCGCCATAAGATCCCTCCCGCTACATCGATTTCAACAGGAAGCTCGACGGCACTCCCCGCCAGATCAACGCTTAGCTTTCTAGCTCAGGATGACTGTCGTGCCAGTTGCGCGGTCGTGCAGGCCGCGGCCGTTAGCGTCAACCATCGCTGCCGGCAAGATGAACGCGGTGAGCAGCGTGCGCACAGCAGCGCGCCACAGACCGACGGGGTTACCGGGGTCGTCGATACGCGCAACGCCCATGCCCAGCACAGCCATGCCCGGTGTCCGCGCGAACAGCCATCCGGTGACAATGCCCAGAACGATCCACAGCAGATACCTCAGCGTGGGCACGTCGCCGAGCCCGGACGTGTACATGTTGATGAACGCGGCGATGATCCAGCAGATCACCCAGTCAATGAGTACCGCGCCAGAGCGCCGCAAGACTGACGCTTGCGCCCCAGATCCCTCTTGCGGCAGGCCAAGGTTTTGCCCCGGCCATTCGCCAGGCTCGGCCCAGGCATCACCGGTGTTGAGCTCGGACCCGTCGCGCCAGTTTTTCTTGGGGTTCGCCATAGATGTCAAGGATAGAGGACATCGATTTTTCGGTACGATCGATGGGGTAACTGATCCGCAATCAAGGAGTTTTCCCCGTGGCCTTCGACAACATCCAGGACACAATGAAGTTCATCAAAGACGAAGAGGTGGAATTCGTTGATGTCCGCTTCACGGATGTTCCGGGCATCGAGCACCACTTCTCCATCCCCGCATCCATGTTTGACGAGGATGCAGTAGAAGAAGGTCTCGCATTCGACGGTTCGAGCATCAAGGGCTTTACGACGATTGATGAGTCCGACATGATCCTCATGCCGGACCTGGCAACCGCGCAGATCGACCCCTTCCGCAAGGCGAAGACCCTGAACGTGAAGTTCTTCGTGAACGACCCGTTCACCCACGAGGCATTCTCCCGCGACCCGCGCAACGTCGCGCGCAAGGCCGAGGAGTACCTGGAATCCACCGGCATCGCCGATACCTGCTTCTTCGGCGCGGAGGCGGAGTTCTACCTCTTTGACAAGGTCCGTTACTCCACCGCAGCGAACAAGAGCTTCTACGAGGTCGACTCGATCGAGGGCTGGTGGAACCGCTCCCGTGAATCCGAGCACGACGGTTCGCAGAACCTGGGCCACAAGACCCCGATGAAGGGCGGCTACTTCCCGGTCCCTCCGGTCGACCAGACCATGGATATTCGCGACGCCATGACCCTCAACCTGGCCAACGCCGGGTTTGAGATCGAACGTTTCCACCACGAGGTGGGCACCGGCGGCCAGCAAGAGATCAATTACAAGTTCAACACGATGCTGCACGCTGCAGATGACCTGCAGACCTTCAAGTACATCATTAAGAACACAGCGCACCAGTGGGGCAAGACCGCGACGTTCATGCCCAAGCCGATCGCCGGCGACAACGGCTCCGGCATGCATGCCCACCAGTCCCTGTGGAAGGACGGGGAGCCGCTGTTTTACGACGAGTCCGGTTACGGCGGTCTGTCCGACATCGCCCGCTTCTACATCGGCGGCATCCTCCACCACGCTGGTGCTGTCCTGGCGTTCACCAACCCGACGCTGAACTCCTACCACCGCCTGGTTCCGGGCTTTGAAGCGCCGATCAACCTTGTGTACTCCCAGCGCAACCGCTCCGCCGCGATCCGTATCCCGATCACCGGCTCCAACCCGAAGGCTAAGCGCATCGAGTTCCGCGCTCCGGACCCGTCGGGCAACCCGTACCTCGGTTTCGCGGCGATGATGCTCGCCGGTCTGGACGGTGTGAAGAACCGCATCGAGCCGCACGAGCCGGTGGACAAGGACCTCTACGAGCTGCCGCCGGAAGAGGCCAAGTCCATCCCGCAGGCCCCGACATCCCTCGAGGCCTCCCTGGCCGCGCTGGAAGAGGACCACGAATTCCTCACCGAGGGCGACGTGTTCACCGAGGACCTCATCGAGACCTACATCAAGCTCAAATACGACCTCGAGATCGAGCCGAACCGCCTGCGCCCGACGCCGCTGGAGTACGAGCTGTACTTCGACGTCTAGAACACTGTGCACGGCATTCCTCACCTACACCACCCGCGGAATTGAGGCAGCCACAGCGGTTCACGCGGTGGGCAACACGTTCGTCTACGCGCCGGAGGCTTTCGGGGTGAACGGGGTGGATCTCGCGGAAGCGTCGACAAGCGATCTCGCGATTTCTCTCCTGGCAACCGTGGCAGCGACAGCAGTCGCGTATGCGCTGGTCGCGCGAAACACGTTCGCATTGACCTCGTAGACCGCGACTAGCTCACTCCTCACGATCCCGGTCTGTGGGTTAGGCTTCGTTGTCGAACTTGCCTGACCTGTCCGAAAGGGCCCGCACTATGAGTACCCCCTACAACCCGTTTTCAGCTCAGCCCCCGAATGCGTCCCAAGGCGGTTACCCGCAATACACCCCGCAACCCCAGCCACAGTGCACCCCTGCCGCCCAGCCAAGCGCTGCCTATGCGCCATATAATCCCAACGCCGGGCTGGAGGGTCGTTCCCCCGTTTGGCCAAAGCTCGGCGTGATCGCCCTTTTCTTGTTGATCCTTGGCAGTACGTTCCTTCCGATGATGATCGCCAAAATGACGACGGAGGATCTTGCGAACGAATACGGGGTGAGCTCCCTGATGCTGCCAGAAGGAGTGGATGCCGATGGCTATGTTGGGTTGACCCTGAACTGGTGGGGGCACGTGGAATTCGATGCCGTCGGCTTTGACGAAGACGCGCTGGGTTACGACATCGAGGCAGCCGAAGAGGAACAAAGGCAGGAACTCGTTGAAGACGAGGACTTCCAGACGTTGATCAGTGTGATCAGCGGCGGCGTCATCGTGGTTCTCGTGTTGGCAGGACTTGCCGTGATATGCGTGTTGTTCAACAACCGGCTATCTGCCTTACCCGGCATCCTCGCCGCTCTTGCTCAGATGGCGGGCACAGGCTTGATTTTCTTCTTCATATCCGTTGCCCCCGAAATGGAAGAGAACCTCACGGTCACCCCGGGCACTGGTTTGTGGCTCTTCCTCGCAGCCTCGGTTGGTGGCTTCATTTTCTACATCGTTGTTCTCGTTGCAGGCGGCAAGAAATACCCCGCAGTACAACCCCCTCAAGCCGGTACACCCTATCCTTCTGCCTAATAACGGCCGTTTGGGGGGCACGAGACGAACCGAGTAGATACTCCACGAGCCGAGGACTACGATGCCCAGAGTGCCTGCCAAATTCCGCCAACTGCCGCCCCCTGGACCTGAATGGGGCGGCAGTCTCATGGGAACCTCAATCGTTTCCCGCCTCCTCGTCGAACTCGACCTGAAGATCGCCTCCGGCATCTTTGCCGCGATCGCGTGGGGGATCCTGGCCGTTCTCATTGTCGGTTTCGTGCGTTACCGCCAACCGAGTTTCCGCCGCACGTCCATGGCAGCGTGGTCAATGTTCTTCATCGGCATCCTCGCTCTGGGGGCAGCGATGTCGGGGCTGACGGGCCACACAGTTTTCCGCCTGATCGGGTTCTGGATCGGAGCGCCGGCCACTGTGATCACGTGGGGAATTCAGCTCACGCGTTTTGAGGGACCCCCAAAGTTCACCTGGGGTCTCCCCCTCGTCGGCCCGATGATTTCGTCGTCTGTGGGCGCGTGGCTCGCCCGCGACTACGGGCAGCTCTACCACACGATGGGCACCGTTTTCTTCGTGATGTCCTTCTTCACCGCCGTGCCGATCTTCATTTACGTCTACTGGCAAATGTGGCGCGGAAACGTAGATCTCAGCGGTGCCAACTCGGCAACAGCATGGGTTCCGCTCGGCGTTGTCGGCCAATCGACAACAGCCATTCAGCTCCTCTACCCCGGCCACTACTCCATCGGCTACGGACTAACTGCGTTGGTGATTGCCATTCCCCTTGCGATCTTCGCGATGGTGAAGTTCTACCCGAACGTCGTGCGCTGGGTGGATTACTCCCCCGCATGGTGGGCCTGCACGTTCCCGCCGGGAACGGTGAGCATGGGCGGACACCAGGTCGCATTGGTCAACGGCTCTAACTGGCTCGACACTGTTGCATTGAGCATTCCCGTTCTGCTCATCATTCACTGGTCACTGTGTTCGAGCAGGTTCATCGGCTGGGTGAAGGAAGGCCGAGCCTAATTAACTGCGGCCGGGGATGAATCCCCGACTAATCCTTTCCGCTGGAAGTTTTTCGGATAGTCTAAAGACCGAAAACTTCATCTTTGGAAAGGCCACCATGACAACACCGAACAACCCCGCTTCGAACTCCGCAGGTCAGTGGGGCAGTCCGCAACCCGGCCACCAGCCAAACCCCTCGCAGTGGGGTGCGCAGCCGAGTCAGCCCAATCAGCCGCAGGGCCAGCCGCAGTGGGGCGCGCAGCCGAATCAGCCGAATCAGCCGCAGAGCCAGCCACAGTGGGGCGCGCAACCGGGTCAGCCGCAGGGCCAGCCGCAGTGGGGCGCACAGCCGAATCAGCCGCAAGGCCAGCCGCAGTGGGGCGCGCAGCCAGGCCAGCCCGGCGGCACCATGCAGGCGCCGAAGGTAATGCCCGTATGGCCTACCTGGGCAATGCTCGGGTTCTTCCTGCTGAGCTTCCTGACCAGTTTCATGACTGTGTCCAGGACTATTGTCGACCTTGATGATTTTGAAGGATTGGGCTCCATCGGCGGAACGCTCAACTGGTGGGGTGCCTTCAGCGTCGAAAGTTCTGGCCTCGGCCGTCTCGGTGAGGCAGCGCTCAAGGAGGAAGTGACGGGCACCTTCCTCATCGGCATCGGAACCGTCCTGACTCTGGGCTGCTACATCGCGGCGACGGTTCTCTACTTCCTGGGCAAGGAAAAGCTTGGTGCCATTCTCGGTATCATCGCTGCTGGTCTGCAGCTCTCCGGCATCCTGTTCTTCTTCTTTAGCTCGATCGGCGACGATTACACCTCCCTCGGCGCCGGGTGGTGGATGTGGTTGCTCTTCGGCATCCTGGCTCTGGCGTTGAGCATCTTCCTGCTTGTCAAGGGCCGTTCTGGCATTGAAGGCCAGTTCGCCAAGGCGAAGAATTCCGTCCAGCAGGCACAGCAGCGCAACGCGCAGCAGCAGTTCCAGCAGCAGAGCCAGCAAGGCCAGCAGGGTTTCCAGCAGCCAGGCCAGCCAGGCCAGGGCTTCCAGCAGCCGCAGCCATACGGCCAGCCCGCCCAGCAGCCGCAGCAGGGTTTCCAGCAGCCGTACCAGCAGGACCAGCAGGGGTTCCAGCCACCGCAGCAGAGCAACCAGCAGTCCGGCAGCACCAGCTACCGCGTCGAGCCTTCGAGCACCTCGTCCACGACGGACGTATCGTCCTCTGGCACCGCGTCGTCTGACGTCCCGTCTTCTGGCGGCCAGTCCACGTGGGGTGACACCTCAGGCGGCACTTCAGCCGGCACATCGACAGGTCCTTCCCCGGAGACTGACTCCTCGACCGGTACCGAGGAGAACCCGCGCTAGTTCGTCCGCGCGTTCACGTCGACCTCGAAGCCAGCAACGTGACCGCGCGAGCTGAACTGCCACATTGCGGGCGCTTGCTTGCCGACGGCACCCGGCCACTCCCCCGTGTAGATCTCCGCGGGCGGACCGGCCGGGTTTTGTCCGTACTGGGCTAACCACACCTGGCCGAACTCCCGGGTGTCGGCACCGAGCATCCGCCACCGCCAAAAGTGCGGGTACGTATAGATGCCACACACGGGAACACCCGCTTGCAAGAAAAGATCGCGCGCCTCGCGGATGTGGTCAAGGTGGAGTCCCGCAGGGGTTTCACAATCCAGCCACACCGGGCGCTGCGCGTCTGACATCACCTCGAGGGATGCCTCGACCTGCTGAGCGATCGTGGTGCCCTCCGAGGGGTTACGCAGGTAGTGGTAGGACTCGGCTGCGATGCCGGCGTGGGAGGCACCGTCGATATGCGAGCGGTATGTGCGGTCTTTGTACGTGCCGTCCGTGGTGCGCACCACTGCGAACTCGATGCCTTCGGCTGCAGCACGCACCAGGCTGATGCCATCCTGGTGCTCGCTGACATCCACCCCGAACTGGACGCGAGAGTCTGGAGCCATCACCGCTTGGTGAATCCCATGCGCGGAGAGAAATTAGCCGGGTGCTTCCGCTGGGCGATCGCGTCGGCAATGACAAGGCGCCACTTTGGGTCCGTGACCGGCATATGGGCGACAGAGAACCAGCCGACCTCCGTCGATTCGTCGTCGGCGACGTGCGGGGCCGCGGCGGCGTCGACAGGCTCGAGGCGGATCGCGATGGACATGTAGCTCGCCTGGTCGCCGTTCTCATGGGTGATCGGGCCAATGGCGCCAGCACCGATCAGTGCCGCGGGAGCAGCCTCGATACCGGTTTCCTCCATGACCTCGCGCACAGCGGCGTCCTGCGGTTCCTCACCGGGATCACAAATCCCCGTCACTGGAGTCCACTTCCCGTTGTCTGCCCTTTTGACCAGCAGAATTTCCGGCACTGCCCATGCGGAACCGTCCGTGGAATCCCGCAGGACCAACGCCGACACAGCGGGGATCCACATGGGGTCATGGCCGATCTTCTTGCGAGTCTCCACAATGAAATCTGGAATGGGCATACCGCCAAGTCTACGTTGCGGGCAAAGGGCGCTAAAGTTTAGAAGCACTATGAGAGACCTGCGCAGCCTGCCCACCCCAGCCTTCATCGTCGGGTTCGGTGCCCTGCTCGTTATCTGCGTGGTTCTCACCATTGGGCTGTTCAATTACGAGTCTGGAGCCGAAGAACGTGCGGCTTCCGCCACAGCGACGACGGGGACGAGTGGAAGCAGCACCACTACCACCGAGTCCACGACCACCCCGGTGACCACGGTGACCGGTCCGGGCGAGGAGGACAAGGTCACTGTCACCCGAGAACCCAAGCCGGCGCCCCCGGGCACGGATGAGGAGCAGGTGAAATCGTCGATACGCTCCTACCTCATCCAGGACGCCGCGACGGCACGCACCTACACCGGCGTCGCAGTCACCGGCACTGTGTCCGAGGAAGCGCTCGGCATGATGCCGGAGCTAACAGGGCATATCAGCCGGCTGCTCGAGCAGAATTGCCTGGACGCAATGGCTCTGGAAACCCCAGATAACACCCGCGTGACCTTCAACGGCTTTTGCTACACCTCGCTGCCCCCAGAGACGATCGAGCGCATGCTCACCTTTGCTCTCGACGGCAAAGCGGACTCAATCGACTTTGCCAACCACCCCAACCGCGGCCACAAGAACGCTGTGACCATGAACTGGTTCGTCGACTCCAATGACGTCGCCGAGAAGATCCACGAGACGTGGAACCCGCTGCGCCGGCCGCGCGCGATCGAGAAGATCAACCTGTACACCTACAGCCCCAACGAAGTGCACCGTGTGGTCAAATCTCGCGGGAAGCCCGACTACGCAACGACGGAAGCGCTCACGGGCGAATCTCACCAGCGCTGATCTGAAAACGTGGCGTTGGGGACAACGCGACGAATCACTTCCATGACCTGGTTGAGGTTGGAGTAGCTCATCATCTTGGTCTCTGCGCCGGGGATGTCGCACTCCTCGTGCGCACGGCCAGCTTCAGTACCCGAGACCACGCCGATGATCGTGGCGCGGTCACCGACGATGTAGAACACCGGGCCGCCGGAATCACCGGGCAGAGCGCACACGTTGGCAATGTCGCCGTGGGTTTCACGCTCCACATCCGCTTCCGTGCGGATTACCTGGATGCGCTCCGTCGCCTTGAACTCTCCGCAGGTTAACCCAGTGGTTCCGCCGGTTTTGCAGATGCGCTCGCCGGGCTCCATCTTGCCTTTGTACAGGCCGGTGTCGATCGGGTCACCCACGAGATCCATGAAGCGGTTCGGGTCAGTGATCTCAATGATCCCCACATCGATGTCACCGTTTTCATCGCTGTACAGCCCCGAGTAAATATAACGGCCCGCTTCAACAGAAAAGTCGTGCACCGTCTCCGCGTTCGTCGGCCACACCAGGTCGCCTTCACGCCCGCAGTGGCCCGCGGTGACGGCGAAGTTGCGGCCGTCGTCGGCGCTGAAACTGAACGCGACAGTGCAGGACTGTGCCGTGAAAACTTCGCCCGGTTGGGGGTAATGCTGCGTGGACTGGATCTTGGTGCCCGGGGCCCACAGAGCGAACGCCGGCTGAATGACTGGGGTCCCCGGCAGCTCCTCTACGGGTGCATCAGCCGCCGGCTCCCCGGGGGTCCGGACATCCTCGCGCGCCTGGCGCTCCTCGACGGTAAGGGTCGGGTAATCCGAGGTGCTCACGCCGAGCCACACCACCGAGGCGACAACGAACGTCATGATGACGATCAGCGCCGACCACAGGGTCAAACCACTGTCGCTCGACCGGCGCTGCGGATGCGGCTGTGGCTGAGGCAGCGGCTGCGGCGGATAATAAACAGGCAGCCCGCCCCCGCCCTGCACGGGGTACTCCCGCGGGGGCTCAGACGGATGCATGAATGGTTGCGTCACCAGTGGGTCAACCCGCGGTTGTTAAACCTGATCGGCGAAGTCAGAATCGGCGTTCGTGGCGGTGTCGTCGATGCCAGCGGCATCTTTCTCGCTCGCAGCTTTTCCGCCTTTGTCGTCCTCACCCACTGACTTCTGGACCTTCAGATCGCGGACGAATTTCTCCGGGTCGAACTCGGTGTAGTGGTCCGGGCCTGCGAATTGTTCCTGTGCCATGGGTGCTCCTCTACTCGTTGCCTTCGACTGCGTTGCTGTCAGCGATTGTAGCGATGTACTGCTTCACGGCCTCAGCGTCGTTCGGCATGTCCACGACATGGCGGTCCGCATCCATGATTTCCGCGAAGCGCTCCGGCACGTCCGGTTCCACACCAGTCGCTTCCACGATGGTCTCGGAGAACTTCACCGGCAGCGCGGTCTCCAGCACGACAATCGGGGTGTCCACTCGGGCCGCCACACCGCGCGCGACAAAGACACCGTCCGCGGTGTGCGGATCGATCATGACATCGTGGTCGGTGTGGGTGGCACGAATCGTCGATAAGCGATCTGCGTGCGTGGACTTGCCGGACAGGAACCCGTAATCGGCGCGGATCTGCTCCATGAGGTAGTCCTCGAGCTCGAAGCCGTCAGCCTTCGCCTGCACCGCGAACAGGTCGCTCGTGCGATCTGCGTCGCGCCCGAGCACATCGAAGATGAAGCGTTCGAAGTTGGACGCGCGGGAGATGTCCATCGACGGCGAGGAGGTCGCCTGCGTCTCGGCAGCGGAGCGCGGACGGTACTGGCCCGTGGTGAAGAACTCGTGGAGCACATCGTTCTCGTTCGTCGCCACAATGAGCTTGTCGACGGGCAAACCCATCTGCTTCGTAATGTGACCTGCGCAGATATCACCGAAGTTGCCGGTGGGAACACAGAAGGAAATCTGCTGCGGCTCCTGGCCCTCCCCGGGAGCCTCCGTGACCTTGAGGTAGGTGGAGATGTAGTAGATCGTCTGCGCGAGCAGGCGGGCCCAGTTAATCGAGTTCACCGCGCCGATGTAGTACTTCTCCTTGAACGCGGCGTCAGCGTTGACCTCTTTGACCACGTCCTGGCAGTCGTCGAAGACACCATCGAGGGCGATGTTGAAGATGTTGGGCTCATCCAGGCCGAACATTTGCGCTTGCTGGAATAGTGTCATGCGGCCTGCTGGGGTGAGCATGAATACGCGAATGTTGTCGCGGCCGCGCATGGCGTACTCGGCAGAAGAACCGGTGTCGCCGGAGGTCGCGCCGAGGATGTTCAGGGTGGCTTCGCGCCGCGCCAGCTCGAACTCGAAGAACTCGCCGAGCAGCTGCATCGCCATGTCCTTGAAGGCGGCCGTGGGTCCCTCCGACAGGTGCGCTAGGTAGATGCCGTCTTCCAACGACGTGACCGGCACGATTTCCTCATCGGCGAAGACCGGGGTGCGGTACGCGTTGGCCGTCAGCTCCTCGATCTTCACCGGCGGGATGTCGGAGACGAACAGTTTGACCACTTCGGCGGCCAAGGCGGCGTAACCCTTCTCCTCCAACAGGGTCCGCCACTGCGCAAGACGCTCGGGCGTAATCCGCGGGTACGCGACGGGCACGTAGAGGCCACCGTCCGGGGCGAGACCACCGAGCAGGATGTCGGTGAACTTGTACGGGGTTTTCGACGTGTCGCGCGTTGAGATGTAATCCACGCTAAAGAAGTTTACCCGCCACACAGGACACGCTTAGCGGGGAGGCTCCTGCCTGCCGGTCAGGATGTCGATGACGCTACGGATCGCGCTGTCCCCCAGCGCCGGCAGCGGTTCGTGTCCGCGCGAGTGGCGGCCCGACGCTCCGTCCGCACCCCCAAAGTCCTCAGCCGTGGCAAGGTTCGCAGAACCCACTGCCGGGGCGACGATGTTCACCAGCAGCGTTGTGTCTTCCAGTTCCAACCGGGTGGCGTTGTCCACACCCGCCGCCTGCGCCGCCCGGATGAGCGCGACCAAGTCGCCGAAAGTCGCGTCCTGCAGATCGATCGAGAGATTCATAGCCATGGGCCCAACGCTACTCGAACTCGAAGGACGGTTCTTCGCCCCAGAAAACTTCCTCCACCACACGGTGAGCCCGGCGCGTGACCTTCAGGTAGCGGTCCAGGAACGCTTGCGCGTCCTGCGGGTCATATCCGGCAGCACCCGCAACCTGGTTGAGCTGCGCCCCCGGACCGGGCAACTGATCGATGCGTTTGCCTGTGACCAGGACCAACGCATTGCGTGCAGCGGTGGCCATGAGCCAGGCGTCGGTGAGCTTCCGCGCCTGCGAGTTCTCAATAATGCCGTTCGCCTCATCTGTGACCAGGAAGTCGAGCACTTCCAAAGTGGAGGTGTTGTGCAGCTCCTCGTACGCATCGGCGTGCATCATCGTGAGCAGCTGGACTGTCCATTCAATATCGGACAGCGCGCCGCGGCCGAGCTTCGTGTGCGTGGCGCGGTCGGCGCCGCGCGGCAACCGCTCGTTGTCCACGCGCGCTTTGATGCGGCGGATCTCTTTGATCTCCGCATCGTTAGCCCCACCTTCCGGGTAACGGAACTTATCGATGGCTGTGAGGAAGTTCTTTCCCACCTCGACATCTCCCGCGCACACAGTGGCCCGCAAAAGGGCTTGTTTCTCCCAGACCGCGCCCCATTCGTCGTAGTAGCGCTCGTAGCTGGCGATGGTTCGCGCCACCGGGCCGGAACGTCCCTCAGGGCGCAGCCCCAGATCGACTTCGAGCGGCGGGTCGCTGGACGGTTTGGCCAAGCGTTTGCGCATCTGGTCGATGATCTTCTTCGCCCACGCCAACGCGTCTGTCTCTGCGACACCCTCGCTCGGTTCGGCAACGACCATGACGTCTGCGTCGGACCCGTACCCGAGTTCTTCACCACCAAGACGCCCCATGCCGATCACGGCAATGTGCGCCAGCGGCTCCTCCAGCTCACGCTCGATCAGGTCGGCGCGGATCTCCGCCCGCAAACCTGCCTCGAGCACGGCGTTCCACACCCACGACAGCTGCACGCACACCTCGCGCACACTCATCATGCCCAGCAGGTCCGCCGAGGCGATGCGCGCCAGTTCCGCGCGCCGCAGCGACCTCGCCACATTGACGGCTTTGTCCGGGTCGGCGTGGCGCTTCGTGGCCGCGATGAGCGACTTGTACACACGGTCCGGGTTCGTGTCCAAGAGTTTCGGTTTCGAGGCACCATCGCCCAACTGCTTGACGACGTCCGGCGCACTGATAATCAAATTCGCCGCGTAAGGGGATGTCCCCAAGATGTGCATGAGGCGTTCACCGACAACGCCTTCGTCGCGAAGCATGCGCAGGAACCACGACCTGTCGTTCGCCGCCTCTGAAAGCTTGCGGTAGTTGAGCAGGCCGGCATCTGGGTCGGCGGTGTCGCCGAGGTAAGTCATGAGAGTCGGCAGCAGAATGGCTTGCAATTTCGCCTTGCGCGACGTTCCCTTGGCCAAGGCGGTGAGGTGCTCGTACGCGCGCGACGGGTGGGTGTAACCGAGTGCTTTGAGCTGAGCGACGGCGGCGTCCTTAGTCAGCGACGCCTCACCGATGCTCATCCCCGCAATGGCGTTGAGCAGCGGGCGGTAGAACAGGCGTGAGTGCAGGTCGGAGATATTCTTGCGCTCGCCCTTGAGGTGCTTCTCCATCGCCTCGACAGCCGGTGTCTTCGGGGAGGAGACAAACCCTGCGGTCAAGGCGAGCCAGCGGCGGTTCTTCGCGTCGTCCTCCGCGGGCAGCGTGTGGGTGCGACGGAAGCGGTGCAGCTGCAGCCGGTGCTCGAGCAGCCGGAGGAACTCATAGGCTTCAATGAGCCGGGCCGAGTCTTCACGGCCGATGTACCCGCCGGCGGAGAGCGCCTCGATAGATTCGATGGTGTTCTGGGTGCGCAAGGTGTCGTCAATACGCCCGTGCACGAGTTGGAGAAGCTGCACGGCGAACTCGACATCGCGCAGGCCGCCCGATCCGAGCTTGAGCTCGCGGGTGCGCATGTCTTCCGGGACGTTGGACAGCACCCGGCGGCGCATGGCCTGGACATCCTCGACGAAAGAGTCGCGTTGGCTCGACTCCCACACCATCGGCCGCAACCGTTCCTGGTACTCCTGGCCGAGCTCCATGTCGCCCGTCATCGGGCGGGCCTTAAGCAGGGCCTGGAATTCCCACGTGTCCGCCCAGCGCTTGTAATACGCCTCGTGGGAATCGAGGGTGCGCACGAGCGCACCGGACTTGCCCTCCGGCCGCAGGTTCGGGTCGACGTCGAAGAATGCCGAATTGCCGATGGCTGTGAACTCGCTGGCCACCTTCGTCGCCTTCGCGTCAGCCGGTTCGGCCACGAAGATGACGTCCACGTCGGAGATGTAGTTCAGCTCCCGGGCGCCGCACTTGCCCATCGCGATGACGGCCAGTTTGCCGTCGGCCTTCTCGTCGTCGTGGACGGAGCGCATCGCCACCGCCAAGGCTGCGGTCAGCGCAGCATCGGCAATGACGGTGAGCAGCTCCGTGACCTCCCGGTACGTCAGCTCCTCCTGGTCCCCGCCGACGCCCTTGAAGGAGGAAAAGGTTCCCGCCAAGTCAGCGGCGGCGACCCGCATCATCAGCGTGCGGTAGGCATCCTTCAGTGCCCGCTTCGCGTCGTTGCCGGCCTCAGCAGCGCGGTAGGTGCCCGGCGCGTCCAGCTCTTGCGTCGCAGTCGGGTCGCCGTCTTCCGGTACCGCATCCACGGCAGAGAGCATGGCGTGGAAGATCTCCCTGCTGTCCGGCAACGGCTCCGCCAGGAGTTTCCACTCCTCGGGGTGGGCTACCAGGTGGTCGCCGAGCGCGGTCGATCCTCCTAGGAGGGCGAAGAGCCGGACACGGAGGGTTTTATCGTCGATAAGCGATTGGCGCAGCTCCTCATAGGAATCACCGAGCGCTTCCGCGAGACGGTACGCCGTGTTGAGCGTCAGGTCGGGGCTACCGGCCGCGCCGAGCGTGTAGAGCACGTCGTTGTCGATCCAGCCGAGCCGCTCCAGATCCTCGGCGGCGTTCTTGCTGCTGAGGGATAGTTGCGCAGGTGACGGCGAGGTCTTGCGGGCCATTTCTTCTTACCTCCTTTGGATCTCTGGAGCTCTGCAACAGAGCGATCAGAGATTCAAATTGGTCTGCAGTTCCCACTTCGTGATCTGGTCTTCATACTGGTGCCACTCGTCCCATTTGGAGCGGAGGAAGAACTCGAAGACCTGCTCGCCCAAGACTTCTGCCATGAACTCGGACTTCTCCAGCTCGCGCAGTGCCTCGTCGAGGGAGCCGGGCAGGTCCTTGTACCCCATCGCGCGGCGCTCTCGGCGAGTCAGAGAGAACACGTCATCAACAGCGGGCTCGCCCAACTCCATCTCCTTATCAATGCCGTCCAGCCCGGCCGCCAACACTGCGGCGAACGCGAGGTAGGGGTTGGCGGCGGAGTCGATGGTGCGGACCTCAATGCGTCGAGAAGCTTCTTTGTGCAGGCGGTAGGTGGGCACGCGCACCATTGCGGACGAGTTGGACACGCCCCACGTCGCGCTCGTGGGCGCCTCCGAACCAAACTGGAGGCGCTTGTAGGAGTTCACCCACTGGTTGGTCACCGCGGAGATCTCGCTGGCGTGCTCGATGACGCCGGCGATGAACTGGCGGGCGGTCTTGGACAGGGAGTACACATCGTCCGGATCGTGAAAGGCGTTCGAGTCGCCCTCGAACAGCGACAGGTGGGTGTGCATCGCCGAGCCGTTGTGCTCGCGGAACGGCTTCGGCATGAACGTGGCCAGCACATTGTTCGCCTCACCGACGGTTTTCACCACGTAGCGGAAGCTCATGATGTTGTCCGCCATGGTCAGCGCGTCTGTGTGGCGCAGGTCAATTTCCTGCTGCCCCGGCGAGCCCTCGTGGTGCGAAAATTCCGTCACAATGCCCATGTACTCAAGCGCGGAGATCGCTTGTCGACGAAACTGCGGCGCCGCATTCCGCTTCGCCTGGTCAAAATAACCACCGTCGTCGACCGGCTTCGGCTCCTTGTCATCGCTGCCCTCGGTGAGCACAAAGAACTCGATCTCCGGGCTGGCCACGCACTCGAAACCGTCATCGGCAGCCTTGTTCAGTGTCCGGCGCAGGACCTGGCGCGGATCGGCGTAGAGCGGGCTGCCGTCCGGCATGGAGATATCGCAGAACATCCGGGCTGTTTGCATTCCGTCATCCATGTCGAATGGCAGCGGCTGAAACGTCGACGGATCCGGCAGCAGCAACGTGTCCGACTCGGAGATACGCGAAAAGCCCTCGATGGACGAGCCATCAAAGCCGACGCCCTCGTCGAATGCGGTCTCCAACTCCGCCGGCGACATCATCACTGTCTTCAGCGAACCGAACAGGTCCGTGAACCACAGACGGATGAAGCGGATGTCGCGTTCTTCGACGTCGCGCAGGACGTTTTCTTGTTGGCTGTTCATGGCAACCAGCGTAGCGGGGACGCGCGCTAGGTTTCCCCGGGCCGCATGGTCCTTAGGTAAACTAGAGGTAAATTCCTCCGTTCGCACGAAAGTTGCTCGAAAGGCGATATCACCATGAGTTCTGGACTGGGTTCTGAGACATTTCTTGAGGTCGAGGCGAAATTCGCCGTCGACGATTCCGTTGCAGCGCCGGACCTGTCTTCGCTGAGTGGCGTGGACACGCTCGGCCACACCGCGCACCACAGCCTGTCCGCGATCTACTACGACACCGCGGACCTGCGCCTCACACGCGCGAAGATCACCCTGCGCCGGCGCTCGGGCGGTAACGACGACGGCTGGCACCTGAAGCTGCCCGCCACCCACGGCCGCTTGGAGCTGCACGCGCCGTTGGAGGATCTGTCCACGCCGCCGGCTCAGTTGCTCTCCGCCGTGCGCGCCATTGTGCGCCGTGAGCCGCTCGCGCCGATCGCGCAGATCGACAACAACCGCGCCGAGACACAGCTGCTGGGTGCTGACGGCGGCGTTGTCGCCGAGTTCTGCGACGACCGCGTCACCGCATGGTCCCTGCTGCCCGGTGGCCAGCAAACCTCCTGGCGCGAGTGGGAGGTCGAGCTCGGCCCGGCCCTCGCCGAGTCCCTAGACGGCGGCGCACTTATCCACGAGGCCACGACGGTGCTGATCAACGCGGGTGCACGCAAGTCCGCATCCGCTTCCAAGCTCGCCACCGCCCTGGGCACCTCCGTGAACAACGCGCCGGTTCCGCCCGCCGTCACGCCGCTTTCCAGCGACTCCCCCGCTAAGGCCGTCGTCGACTCGCTTCGCGCCCAGCGTGACAAGCTCGTCGAGTGGGATCCCCGCGTCCGCAACGACGAATGGGACTCCGTCCACCAGATGCGCGTAGCCACCCGTGAGCTGCGCTCCCTGATGGAGACTTTCGAAGGCATCCTCGCCGGCCCGCAGCTGCCCCACCTTGAGTCCGAGCTCAAGGAGCTGGCCTCCCTGCTGGGCACCGCCCGCGACGCCGAGGTCGTCGAGGAGCGCTTCGTCGGCCTACTCGATTCCGACGACACCGGCATGGTCGACCCGGATGCCGATGAGCACATCCGCGGCGACATGCGCCGCGAGTACGAGCGCGCCCACCGCCGCATCGTGCGCACCCTGGATTCCGACCGCTACCTCCAGCTTCTCGACGACATCGACGCCTTGTTGGCCAACCCGCCCCTGTCGCCAGAACTCGGTGGGGAGCCGGTGCCTGGCGCAGGTGCGCCGGACGCCTTGCCGGGTTCGGACGCTGCCGAATTCGACGCCGAATCCCCTTCCGCCGCCGCGGACTTCGAGCTCCCCGAGGTGGAGGCTGAAGCTGACGAGTCCGAGGGCGCCGAGCCCGAGGAGATCCTCTACGACCACCTCGCCACCGGCTACAAGAAGCTGATGAAGCGCCAGAAGAAGGCCGAGAAGTACTACCAGGACACCTCCCTGCCCCTTCACGACCGTGAAGAGTACGTCCACGACGTGCGCAAAGCCGCCAAGAAGCTGCGCTACTCCGCTAACGCCGCCAAGGACAGTGGGTTGAACGCCGGAAAGCTGTCGAAGGCGTGCAAGCAGCTCCAGGAGGTCCTCGGTGATTTCCAGGATGCCGTGACCTCGCGTGACCGGATCCGGCAGATCGCCGGTGAGGCCCGCACCCGTGGCGAGGACACCTTCGCCTACGGCATGCTCTTCCAGCGGGAGATCTCCCGCGGCAACGAGGCGCTCAAGGGGTACCCGGACGCCATCACTGAGGTGAAGAAGGCCTTCAAGAAGGTCAAGCCGGTCAAGTCTGGCAAGAAGAAGTAGCGCCGCCCGGCCCGACCCGGCCCGATCTGCCCCGATCCGCAAGACGCTATGAACCTCTGCCTATGAACTGAGTAGCAGCTCTCTGAAACCGGCATCCTCTCAGTTCATAGGCAGAGGTTCATGGCACCACGGCGGTTCGGACCTTACAGAGGTTCATGGCACTCCCGCGGGTCGGACCTTACAGAGGTTCATGGCACCACGGCGGTTCGCGTAGTTACGGTCGCTGGGCGCTGTCACGTTTGAGATGCCGCTCGTAATCCGCCCGTACTTCCCTCACGAACCGATCCCTGTGGTTGAACAAGTCATCGGCTCCGTACCGCAGCACACTCTTTCCCGTGTTCCGAATCCGGTTTTCACGCTTTTTCTCATCCACCAGTACGTGGCTGGTCGGCCCGTGTTTTCCGAAGTATTTTTCATCCCCATCGATTTCAACAACTGTGGTCGTGCCGATGAGGAGGTCGGTGCGGTAGGAACCGTCGCAAAGCAATGCTTGTCCCTGAACAGGCAAGCGTTCTTCGATGAGAATTCCACGTGCGTACGGCTCGAGCGCCGAATCAGAGTTGTGAATGGAGTGCTCGATCGCGCGATCAACCACCTCAATGCCAGGAAAGCGACCTAGGAGTTCCGCTTCTTCACGCATCGAGTGAAGATCCATCCCCTGTCTGCGCAGCCAATCGGCGGCGACAAGAGCGTTCGGAAATCCGTGATGACGGGCGATTTCAGCGAAGATTCTGAACAGACGAGGGGTCCGCACGCCCCCAATCGAAACGATTCGATCATCCGGGAGATCGAGCCGCCTATAGACCGTGCCTGGATTCCACTGGCTCCGAGGCGGAGTCTTCTTCAACCCCAACTCAACGGGAGCCCTGCACTGTCCTGCCACCCACATTCCGTGAATCCGCGCAGCCGAAAACCCGGTGAGCAGCGCGCGGTGCGCTCCCCTGCCCACAGCAAGCGCACGGATGAATGCCCGCTCGTGCTCCTCAAGCGAGCGGTAGATCTCCGTCTGAATGGCTTTGTCACGGCTGAGCTTCGTCAGTGAACCGGACTTCAGGCCCGCAATTACCTCTTCGTCGCCGAAAGGTGTGGCGCGAAGATTGATGATCAGGTCCGCCAACTGCCCCCGAGACTTTTCATCCATGGTCTTAAGTCTGCGACCAGGACGGGTGCGCGTCGAGGCGGACGCTTTCAACCTGTGGAATTTCGTAAGTTATCCACAGAAGCGCCCCTGTTAGTGTCGGCTGTTACGGGGTTTGACCTGCGGTTCCGTGGCAGGGAAGATTTTTCGAGTCGGTCCGTAAAGTGAAGCAGTGGGAATAGCTCCGGCGTTGGCACGGGCGTTGGCCGGACACGGCTGAACGAAGCGGGGCACCATGAGCGGGGCGGGTTGTGAGCGCTATGCCATGAACCTCTGCCTATGAATTGAGACGCTCCGGACAGCACGGTGAAGTCACTCGGTTCATAGACAGAGGTTCATGGCCTCCGCGGGGCCAGGCCAACCCGGCCAGGCCAACCCGGCCAGGCCAACCCTACCGGACCCCCTTACCGCTTACTTCTCCCAGGACGCGGGCTCGCCCCAGTTGTCGTCAGCCTCGTCCTGGGCCTCGGCGCGCTTGTTGCGCTCCGCGGCGGTGTCGAGTGCGCGCTGTGCTTCCTCGCGGGTGTCGTAGGGGCCCATGCGGTCATCCCAGCCGCCGACTTTCCCCTGGGTGACTTCGCCGGTGGAGGGGTTGAAGTAGAACTTTTCGTCGCTCATAAGGGGTCCTTTCAGTCTCTGTCCGGCTGCGCGCCGAACACTTTCCGGCGTGCCGCCGGGATCACCTCAAGGCTACATGCGCGGTTGGTACTGTTGTGTGAGAAATCCTCCCCTCGGAAAGGACTGTCATGGCCGAATGGACTGCTGACTTCACCCCCGCTTCTAAGCGCGTGGCTAAGGTCCACCGCGAGGTGACGGGCGGGGATCCGAAGCACACGGCGGATGCGCCAGGCACGTTCATCGTGGTGGGTGAGAATGCGGACCACTTCGGTGGGATCACCATTGCCGGACTGGCTTGGCACCGGGCGGCCGTGGCAGTGAGCCCGCGCACCGATGACACGATCTCAGTCCACGCCGAGTTTGCTTCGAGGGTCATTCAGGACACGGCCACGACGTCGGAGGTCGCGGAGCTGACAGAATCTCCGGACACGGATAGCCGTTACGCGGTGCGCTTCGGTGGGCTGGTGCACACGTTCGTCGGTAGGCAGATGCTGTCGCGTGAGACCGCCGGCATGGACATCACCGTGGTCAGTGACATTCCGCTGGGGTCGGGGCTTGGCGCGCTGCACGCAGCCGATACAGCGCTGGGGCTTGCCCTGCTCGCCGACGACGAAGAGATCGACTCGGCCCCACTGCGCACCCGCATCGCGGAGATCGCCAGCCAATCCGCGAAGACGTTCTCGCCGGTCCCGGTGCTGCGTGCCCGCCACTCGGCCGCATTGCGCGGGGCGGAGGAATCGGTGTGCGTCATCGATTATTCGGACGGTTCGCTCACCCAGGCACCTCACCCCAGCCGCGCGGGCGTCGCAATTTTCTCGGTCGCAGCACCGTCCGATGAGTTTTTCGCCGATCAGGCAATCACAGAAGGCCGCACGCTTATCGACGACGCCTGCGCCAACTTCGGCGTCCCTTCCCTGCGCCAGCTGCCCGAAGCGGTGGATCGTGTGGCCGAGTGGGTCGACGCGCGCCGCCAAGTCTACGGTGCGGACTCCGCCCCGGCCCCGGAAACTGCGCGCGCGTGGGTGACGTTCAGCGAGGCGGAAACGCAGCAAGCGGCTGCCGCAGCGAAGGCCTTACGCAGCATGCGTATCGACGACTTTTTCGCCGTCCTCGACCAGCCCCTGCCCACCCCGGGCCTATCGGTGCCCGACCAGTTGATCCAGCTGTTGGAGCTGCGCGGGGCCACAGCCGCGCGCCCGGCTGCTGCCGGCATGTCTCAGGCAGTGCTCGCATACGTGCCGGCGGAGAAGGCGAGCAACGCGATCGCCGACCTTATCGACGATGGGCTGGACGTGATGGACGTGCAACAGGGCTCGGCCGCGAAGGTTTTATCCTAGCGCAGGCTGCAAGCTAGTCCGCCGGCCAGGCGAACACGACCTCGCGTTCCTCCACGTCCGCACGAATGAGGGACATGGTGGCCTCGCGGGGCTCTTCGGGGTGGCCGAGGCAATCGGCGAGCACGGGCGGGTCGATGACGAACACCCTGGCCTCGTCGTTCTCCTGGTCGGTCCGCAGGATGACGCCGTTGAAGTTGTGGCCCACCCACGGCTGCAGCACTGTGGCCTCGGTGAGGTTGAGGCACGCCCGGTCCACTGAGTTCGCCAGCTGGGACGTCCGGCCCATCGTTTTGATCACGCGCGGGGCATCCTGCTCCACCCACTCCGGAACCGGCTCGCCCTTGCAAAGGGCCAGGCAGACCTCGGTGGCGTAGCGGTCAATAAGACGCCGCAGCGGTGCGGTGACGTGCGAGTAGTGTCCGCCGATGCCAGCATGAACCTCTGGTTCCTTCTCGGTCAGGTCGACATACCCGGCACCCCGCAGCAACTTCTGGGCCTCGCGCATCACGGCCATTCCCCGGGGCGTGGCGGCGTTGACGGTGTGGAGGAAGAGGCCGATGTTGGCGCCGTCGGGAAGCGAATAACCTAGCGCACGCGCCTCGGTGCGGAACATGCTCTCGGCCGATTCCTCTGCGGGCCGCAACGTGCGCAGGAAGCCCACCGACGCCTCGCGCATCATCTCTCCGGCCGCCATGCCCGTGAGCAGGGAGATCTCCGAGTTGTAGTCCATGACTTTGTGGCGAGGTTCGATGACCAGCTCGAATTGACCGTCGTCAAGCTCGACGACGCGGACCGACGGCACGCGCAGGTTGATCGCCCTGCGTCGGAGTGACGACGCTGCGCGCAACTCGCCGACCTCCGGCAACAGCGCGATAGAGGGGTGGACGCGACCGGCGTCGAGGTCTGCCTGGACCCCGTCGTAGTCGAGTCGCGCAACGGAGTGCACCACCGCCCGCTCGAGATGCGTGCTGGCGAGCTCGCCGTTGGCGTCAAGGTCGAACGTCCACAACACCGCTGGCCTATCGACGTCCGGAAGCAGCGACGCACTGCCCTCACTGAGCTCCTCCGGGTGGAGGCGGGCAGGTTCATCGGGCAGGTAGATCGTCTGGCCGCGCACCAGGGACTCCTCGTGCAGGGGGCTTCCCGGCTCAATGAACGCCGCCACATCCGCAATCGCGTAGAAAACGCGGTAGCCGGAGCCATGCTTCTCGATGCACACCGCCTGATCCAGGTCCATGGACCCCGCCGGGTCGATGGTGACTAGCGGGATGTCGCGGGCGTCGATACGCTCCCCCGCATGCCGGTCAGTCGCGTTGGCTGCAGCCTCATGCAGCTCGGGGCTGAACTCCGTGGGGACGTCGAACTCAGCGGCAATCGCGCGGAAGTCGAGAGGGGCTGCGTAAAGCTTCATAGCGGCCAATTGTTGCAGAAAACACTCTTGAGCGCGGGGTTCACTTGCGGTGTCTTGCACACGCCGCGCAGCTTTCCAGATATAGTTTGCAAGCTTGTCCCGGCCAGGAAATTTGACCTGGTGTTTTCTGAATACGATTCCAGCCCGCTGCAAACTAAATCTTGGCCGAGTCATCCGCGTGAGAAACAGGGCGAGTGAGCCGGCCTATGAGCCGGATTCTGTTCCCTGAGCGCAGCCCAGGGCGGCGATCATCCATCTAGGACGCCCATTACTGAGCGTCTCGAGCAGCTACCTTCGAACATGGGCGGGCAGCCTCATCACGTCCGACGACCTCTGCCAAAAGGCAGGGGTTCTTGCCTTGCTCCCAGTGGGGTTTACCTGGCCGCATGCGTCACCGCACACGCCGGTGCGCTCTTACCGCACCCTTTCACCCTTACCTGCGTTGCACCCGGCGATGCCGTGCGCAGCGCCGGCGGTCTACTTTCTGTTGCACTTTCCCGCGGATTGCTCCGGGTTGCCGTTAGCAACCACCGTGCCCTGTGGAGTCCGGACTTTCCTCGACCCGCGCCTTTCTCCTGTGGAATGGTTCGCGGAGCCGCGATCACCCAGCCGACTCACTCGCAAGGCGTAACTGTACCCCTGGGCGGGCAGTTTGCGGAAGTTCTCCTGAGGCAGGCGGGGCCGGGGCCGTGGGGCTGGAATACCGCTCAGACATATGCGCTAGAATGCATGCTTTTGACCAGGGTGTTTAACCGAGCAGTATTCCGGAAAGTGCCCAGCAGTATTCCGGGTCCACAGGGGTTGCTTTAGCGGAAGTGTGCGACGTCGTTAAAAGAGCGCAGCACACCCATGTCGCCGTAGAACTCGACCACGGAGATCGAAGCCAAGTCCAAGAACATGTGCTTGAAGGTGTCCGGGCCCGAGGAAAGCGCCTGCCGGACCACAGACTTGATCGGTGTCATGTGTGTGACCACGAGCACCGTCTTCCCTTCATGCTTCTGTTGCACCTTGAGGCGCGCCCGCGTGACCCGGCGGTGCAAGATGGCCAGGGACTCCCCCTCCGGCGGCGCCTGGTTGGCGGACCCAATCCAGGCTGCGAATTCATCGGGGAACTGCTTCTCGGCCTCCGCACGAGTCAGCCCCTCGAAGGAACCGAAGTCGACCTCCCTGAACCCCTCGACGGTCTCGATCTTCTCGGCGGGCATACCGAGAGCTTCCGCGCAAGCGGCGGCAGTTTCCTGAGCGCGGGTGGCCGGTGAAGCGATGATCGCGTCGATCGTGCCCATCGCGGCCAATGCTGCCGCTGCCCGGCGCGCCTGCTCCTGCCCGGTCTCAGTGAGAGCCGGATCCGAGGAACCGCTGTAGGCCTTGCGGGCAGAGTGTTCCGTTTGACCGTGCCGAAGCAACACGAAGCGGGTGCGCGGCGCGTCTGCGGCAGATGTGCCTGACCAGTGGGCGGGGCCGCCGACGGTGTGGGAGGCACCAGGCGTCGGGCTGTTGCCAGCATCAGCCTGCTCACCAGCACCTTCCCCACTTGGTGTCGCATCAATAATCCCCGGCGCATGTCCGGCTGCGGCGGCATCCATCGCCACGTTGGACAGCTCATCAGCCTTCTTGTTCTTCGCGCGTGGCACCCAGGTGTAGGTGACGGAGTCGAACCCAGCGGCCAGGTCACGGGCCTCGAGGGCCAGCTTCTTCATATCCGGATGCTTGATCTTCCACCGGCCGGCCATCTGCTCGACGACAAGCTTGGAGTCCATGAACACGTCAACGTCGGTGGCCCCAAGATCCCGCGCGGCCTCCAACCCGCGCAGCAGACCGCAGTATTCGGCGACGTTGTTGGACGATTTCTTTCCGACGACGTAGGTGATTTCGGCCAGCGTTGCACCGGAGGCGTCGTAAAGCACGCTGCCGGAACCGGCGACTCCCGGATTGCCGCGGGAACCGCCGTCGGTGTAGAGGGTGACCTTCATCGGATGAGCAACGTTCCGCAGTTCGGGCAGGTGGGAAGCTCGTCCTCAGGGACGGCGAGCACCTCGTTGCGCTCCGCGGGCGGGAGCTGAAGGAAGCAGGAACCGCAGGTCCGGCCGTTGAAGTGCGCGGCACCGACAGTGGCGTAGACACCGAGAACGTCGGCCGGCAACGACGCGCGCAGGGCCTCGATGTCTACCGGCTCTTCCTCCGGCAGGGCGTCGACGGCGCGGCGGGCGGCTTCGATGCGATCATCCAGCTCCGCGAGGGCCTGAGCACGCAGGTCACGGTTGCCGCGCAGCGCCTTGACCTCGCCGTGGGCTTCCTTGAGTTCGTACAGTAGGTCCGCAATGCGGGACTTCGCAGCGTAGCGGTCGCGCTTGAGGTCTTCGCGGCGCTCCGGGTCGGTCTCCGCGGAGAGCTGGTGCTTGTCGTCGAGCTCGCGCTTTTTCAGTTTGCGCTCGTCCTCCTGGATGCGGAGGATGTCTGCTTCGACGTCATCAAGCGCGAGCTGCGCGGCGGCCGCGGCGTTGGCCAGGCCCGGGCGCTTGGACAGCAGCTCGTCGAGTTCCTGCTGTTCCGGGGAGCTGCTGGGGTGCGCGGCGGAGCGTTCCGCCTGCGCGAGGGCCAGGAGGTCGCGTTGCTTGTCGGGATCCAGGTGCATAGTTGTCTCCTAACTCTTCGGGTGCGCGGAAATAGTCCACGGGTCGGTGCGCAGAGTGATGATCTCCGTTTCTACCTCTGGGCACGCCTCCGCGACAACCTCGCTGGCTTGGCTCGTCCACGGGAACTCGCTGGCCCAGTGCGCAGTGTCAATCACGGCAGGCCCGCCGGCGCGCAAATGCTCGTCGACAGGGTGATGGCGCAGGTCAGAGGTGACGTACACATCCACGCCGAGCGTGGACACAGCATCCAGGAAGCTGTCGCCCGAACCCGATGACACTGCCACCGTCTGCACCATCTGGTCCGGGTCACCGGCAGCGCGCACGCCCCACGCAGTCTCCGGCAGCGCATCAGCGACCTGCTGCGTGAACGCGCGCAGAGTCATCGGCTCCGCGAGCTTTCCGACGCGCCCCAGCCCCGTCACCGTCTCCAGGTCCACGGTGGACTCGAGCGTGACGACGTCGAATGCCGGCTCCTCATACGGGTGCGCCCCACGCAGTACCGCTGTGAGCTTGCCGCGTAGTGAAGACGGTGCGACGAATTGGACGCGGGTTTCCTCGCCGGTGAAGTGCTCACCGACGTGGCCGTCTGTTGGATCCGCGCCTTCTTCGGGGGTGAAACCGCCCCGGCCGTCCCACTCGAAGGCGCAGTGGGAGTAGTTGCCGATGTGGCCGGCGCCTGCGTCGAAAAGCGCCTGCATGACGCGGTCGACGTCGCCGGGCGGAATGTGAACGCCCCACAGGTCCTGCGCGGCTGGGTCGACAACTTTGATGGGGCGGCCGGGCGTGATGCCGACGAGTTCGGCGAGCTTGTCAGAAACGCCCGGGCGCGCAGAATCGGCGTTCGTGTGCGCAGCGAACAGCGCGCAACCGCCGCGGATGAGCGTGTGCACGACCTTGCCTTTCGGCGTGTTCGCAGCCACCGAGGTCACCCCGTGCATGAGCAGTGGATGGTGGACCACCAGCAGGTCAGCGCCGAGTTCCACTGCGCGCTCTGCGACAGCCTGCGTGCAGTCGAGGGCGAACACGACCTTGCGGGCGGGCTCTGCCGGATCCCCGCAGATCAGGCCCACCGCGTCCCAACTTTCTGCGAGACGCGGCGGGTAGGCGGTCTCGAGTGCGTGAACAACATCGCCGACGGTAGTCATGCGCTCCAGTTTAGGCTGTGTGGCATGACCACCCTCTTGTTGGACGTTGACGGCACCCTGATCGACTCTTTCCCCGGCATTCGCGACGGCTTCCTCCACGCCCTGGACACAGTCGGGGTCAACCACCCTTCTGACGAGTTCATTGCCCGGATCCCGGGGCCGCCGATGGAGGAAACGTTGCGCTCCCTGGGGCTTTCCAGCGCGCAGCTGCACGAGGCCTTCGACGCCTACATGTCCTTCACCCGCGCCGGCGGCTGGGAGCGGGCGACGGTGTTCGACGGGATCGAGGATCTCCTCGCCGGTTGGCGCGCGGACGGGTTCCGGCTGGTGACGGCGACGTCGAAAGGCGAAGGCTTTGCTCGCGCCATCCTCGAGCGGGAAGGCCTGCTGGATTACTTCGACTTCCTCGGTGCCGCGCAAGAAAATGGCCCACGGCGCGCCAAAGCCGACGTGATTGCCCATGTTCTTGATAAGGTAAGTATCCCCAGCGGCACTGGGCTGATGATCGGTGACCGCGCGCACGATATCGAGGGCGCGGCCACGTTCGGCATTCCCACTGCCGCTGTTGCGTGGGGTTACGGTACTTCCTCCGAGTGGGAGCAGGCCGATTTTCTCGCGCACACGCCCGCAGAACTGGACACGATTGTAAGGAACTTCCATGACGCACATTGAATTCGTGTGCACAGGCAATATCTGCCGCTCACCCATGGCAGAAGTCATTGTTCGCGATGCGCTTGTCAGCGCCGGACTCGACCACGTCACAGTCACCTCCTCCGGCATCGGCGGATGGCACGTGGGCAACCCCGCCGACTCCCGTGCGTTGGACGAGCTCACCGCCCACGGTTACGACGGTTCCTCCCACCGCGCCCAGCAGTTCGGCGCCGCTCAGCTGGACGCCGACCTAATCGTGGCTCTGGACACCCGCCACATCTCTGAGCTGGTCGTCCGCGGCGTGCCCGAGGACAAGATCCGGTTGCTGCGTTCCTTCGATCCCTCCTCCCCCGCCGACGCCGGCGTGGCGGACCCCTACTACGGCGGGCCGGAAGGCTTCACCACCACGCGCGAGCAGATTGAGGCCGCCGCGCCCGGCATCGTGGAATGGGTCCGCGAGCGCGAAGCCTGATTGCGCGGATTCGGCCCCGTGCCCGCGGGCTAATAGGCTTGAAAGCGTGAGTGCGCCAAAGACCCGAACCGGTTCCGTGTGGAAGTCGTTTTTGACTCCCGGCTGGGTCATCGCGTTCATTCTGGCGCTCGCATTTTCCTGGTTCGCCATCACATGGCTGTCGCCGTGGCAGTTGAACAAGGACCACGACATCGTCGAGCGCAACGAGCGCATTGAGACCGCCTTCGAAGCAGACCCCGTCCCCGCCGCCACGCTTCTCGACGGCGGCTACGACCCCGCCGACGAATGGACCCGGATCTCGCTGACCGGCCGTTACGTGCCCGATGACGAGGTTCTGATTCGCCTGCGGCCCGTCGACGGAGCCCCAGCGTTCCAGTCACTGGTGCCCTTCCAGCTTGACGACGATTCCAGCACCGTCATCCTGATCAACCGCGGCTGGGTGCCTGCCGAAGACGGCGGCACGACTGTTCCCGAGTTGCCCGCCCCGCCCGCGACCGAGACAGTCACCCTCAACGCCATGATCCGCACCCCGGAGGACCCCCACCCCGAAGGAGCCACCCAGGATCAGGGCTACACCATGGTGCAGTCCATCAGCCCCGCTCAGATTGCCGAGCTGACCGAGTCAGGCTCGGATTTCGCCGAGCCCTACGCCCAGCTGCTGTCCGACCAACCCGGCGTTCTCAACCCCATCCCCCTGCCGCAGCTCGACCGCGGCAACCATTTGTCCTATGGGTTACAGTGGATCGCCTTCGGCATCATGGCGCCGGCCGGCCTGATCTACTTCCTCTATTCCGAGGTGCGCGAGCGCCGCCGCTACCGCCAGGAGCAAGAAGAACTCGCCGAGCTGGTCAATCCCATCGCCGATGACTCCCCCGCCCCCGCGCCGGTTTCGTCGTCAGCCTCTGGGACGACCGAGACTGAACCCAAAGGCCCGGTGGCGACAGCAGCTCCTGCCCGAGCTCGGTACGGAAGTTCACGCACGAACCCGTGGGCTCAGAAAGAAACCGAAGAGCGCTTCTAGAGCTCTCTCGCGTTTTCAAAGGTTTCTAGGGTTTTGTTGGGTGACGCGCCTGCGTGCTAGCATCGTCGACACGCGCGCCGTTAGCTCAGCTGGAAGAGCAACTGGTTTACACCCAGTAGGTCGGCGGTTCGAGCCCGTCATGGCGCACCACAAAAGCAGAAATCACGCCCATCCGCACAACGGTGATGGGCGTTTTCTTTTAGGGTTAAGTAGCAAAAGAGGATGCGGACGTTTTTTGGACAGTTTCAATCTCACGCTACATTGACTTTTCGGTATTCGGCAATGCTCAAACCAT